>JAIRMO010000241.1 GCA_031258625.1 Spirochaetaceae bacterium
ATGGGGGACGCCATCTGGCCGGAAGAAAATTTCGCCCTGGTCGTCTGGTGTGAAGAAGAAGAGGCCCGGAGCATAGCCCGGGCGGTGGCTTCCGTCAAGGAACGTTTCCCCGATGAGGGGATCAAACTTTTCTCCCTGAACGAAGCCGCCTCACCGGGGCCGAAGGAACAGCCTGAAGCCCCATCAGCCGGGGAACAGCCCCTAACCCCGCGTCCACAGCCGGCAGGGCCGGAGGCGGAGAACCTCCCCTAAGGAAGGCATGATGGGGAGCCGTCCGGGGGATTCGGAAAACACGGGTCCCCCGGCAATCCTCCCCTGGCGGTATTGAGGCTTTTCTTAAATGGCAAATTTTGAAAAAGCGGCCCTGGATTTAAACATTCATTTCCGCGTCCATTCTTGCCTGTAAAGAAGCGTGGATAAACTTGCGAATCTTTACTCGAACCTCAGGATCGGTCCTTTGGGTAAAGATGAGTACGTATATTTTGGTAAGCCCATCCATACGGGAGCCAAATACTATACCCTCGGCTTTTAATAACATGCTCTGCAGTTTGATTTGAATGTTGGATATGAGAGAATTTTTATCGATATTAGGATCTACGGGAAAGAAGCAGGACAAACCGGCCACGCTGATGTCCTTGATGACCCCCTTGATGAAGTCATTGTTATAGGGCAAATTAACGGTCGTAAGGGCCTCATTATCCGAAGTAACCCGGATGTATTTTCTTCTGCCCCAGGCATCAACGTTTTTTAGATTGGTCAATACTTGAATAATAGAATTTTTTGTATCGGTTTTTACTACCACATAACCACATTTAATCTTGATGATATCAATATATTTATGGACCAAAACCCCGTTATTTTCGGAAGAAAAAACACCCAAAGCTATGTTTGCCGTGGCGGAATCGGCCAAAACATTCCGAATCCAGGTATCCCACTCTTTTTCGGACATCCCATTATCAATATTTACCCAGACAATTGAGTCGGGGTACTTTTTAAGAATACGGCGCAGCTTTACATGATCCTTAATAATATATACCTCTAATTCCCGCTGTATAAGCTCGGCCGCTATTTCATTCTGAATTAACGCCGAGGGATACAGAAAAAAGATCTTTTTTCCCGTAATAGCGGTTTGGTCATTGCCATTATTCATGGATATATGATATCCCAAAGAAATATAATTTTCAAGATTTAATATCGGATATCCGCGGAGGTATACTATTTTTCAAAAAAACCCGGCCGGAAACGGTCTGTTGTTTTTTTTATTATCCCTTTGTCTGGTTTTAACGGGCTGCGGCAAAATTCCGCCCCCCCGGTCCGAATTTGTGTTGGGAACCATCGGTACGGTCAACCTTTATCAGGGGGGAACCGCCCAGTTATACGATACGATTTTTTCCCGATTCCGGGAGATAGAGGGGGCCATGAGTTCCCATTTAGAGGATACCGAGGTGGTCAAAATCAACCGAAGCGCGGGTATAATGCCGGTACAGGCGGGCCGGGACCTCATCACGGTCCTTTCCACCGCCCTCCGCTACGCGGAGTTGAGCGGCGGCGCCTTTGATCCCACCGTGGGCCCCCTGGTTAAACTCTGGGGTATCGGTACCGAAAACGCCCGGATACCGGAGGAGGGGGAAATCCGCGAGGCCCTGGGCCTGGTTAATTGGCGGGATGTGATCATCGACGAGGAAGCGGGGACCGTTTTTCTGCGAAAACCCGGTATGGAGCTTGATCTGGGGGCCATTGCCAAGGGATATGCCGCGGATGAGGCGGCGGAGATCATCAGAAAGGCGGGGCTGCCCGGGGCGGTGATAGACCTGGGGGGGAATATCTATGCCTTGGGAACCAAAAGGAGCGGAACGCCCTGGCGTATCGCCGTACAAGACCCCCGGAATGAACGGGGAACCTATATCGGCATCCTGGAAGTCCGGCAGAAAACCGTGGTAACCTCCGGGGTGTACGAGCGCTTTCTGGAAGCGGGAGGGCGGCGTTACCACCACATCCTCTCTACCGCCGACGGGTATCCGGCGGATACGGGCCTTTTGTCGGTAACGGTTATCGCCGATACTTCCATCGACGCCGACGCCCTATCCACCGCCCTTTTTGCCCTGGGCTACGAGAGCGGGCGGGCTTTGGTTGATTCCCTGGAAAACATCGAAGCCCTTTTTGTATTCCAGGATCTGAGTGTCCGGGGATATCCGGGGGCCCTGGAGACCTTTACCCTGACTAGCGGCCAATACCGGCTCGTCAGATAAAGGGATGTTCGGGAAGCCGCCGGGACAAGTCTTTTAAGGACGGTCCCCCCGCTTTTCGGGCAGGGCGCTTCTTATCGGGTGTTCCGAACCCGGAGGAATTACCGGATCCCCGCCAATTCCATCTCAAAGACCAGGAAGGTATTCCCCGGGATGGCCCCGTTGCCGGCCCCCTGTTCACCGTAGGCCAATTCCGGGGGGATAATCACCAGCCGTTTTTCCCCCAGCCGCATATCCAATACCGCTTCTTCCCAGCCGGGGATGATCCGTCCGGCCCCGGCCTGGAATTCCAGGGGACCGCCGTGCAAATCCGAGGCGTCAAAGACCTGGCCGGAGAGGAACATCCCCTTATACCCCACCGATACGGTCTGGCCGGGATTGGGTTTAGCCCCCGTTCCCTCCTGTATGATACGGTACCGGATCCCCGATGCGGTTTGGGCGGCACCCGGGTATTTCCCTTCAATTTCGGCGATATCCGCTTCCCGTTTTGCCCGTTTTTTTTCCGTTGCCGCCGTTATTGCCTGCTGCAGCAACCCGTCAAAAGCGGCCTGATCCCCCTTGAAGGCAGCCGCCTCGGGCCCGTTTCGAATGATGGTGATTTTTTCAATACGGTCGCCCTCCCGGACGGCGTCCACCACTTCCTGACCCCGGACAACCCTGCCGAAGACCGAATGTTTACCGTCCAGCCAGGGAGTGGCCTTATGGGTAATAAAAAACTGACTCCCATTGGTACCGGGGCCCGCGTTGGCCATGGAAAGCACCCCCGGACCGTCATGGATAAGGCCGGGATCAAATTCATCGGGGAAGTTGTACCCCGGACCCCCGGATCCGTTTCCCAGGGGATCACCCCCCTGGATCATAAAATCATCCACCACCCGATGGAAGGAAAGCCCGTCGTAAAAGGGTTTCCCCCCGGCGTTGTTCATTTTACCCTCCGCCAGGGCAACAAAATTACAGACCGTGAGGGGGGCTTTTTGGTACTCAAGGCGAAGTACTATATCCCCCTTCATGGTATTAATGAGGGCAAATAACCCGTCCCCAAAATCGTTTTTTTCCTGTGCGGTACAGGCGACAATTCCCGCTAGGCAGGCCAAAACAAGACCCCCTAAAAAAAATTTTGAAAAAATACCCATACTTTCTTATATCATACCGGACGGATTGGGGCAACTCCCCGTGTCCCGGCAAGGGCGGCGGGGGTTTAAAACAATTGCATTTGTTCTGATGTACAAAAATATTGTTTCATTTTATAATTGATCAATGAATATACAGGAAATTCAGGATGAATTACTCCGGTTGGAATATCCCTTCCTATCACCGGACTATGATCCTGATATTGAACGGTATTTCTATTTAAGAAACTCAGGCCGTCCTGGGGATGCCCTGGTCATATATCAGGCCCGGCTTAAACCCCGGTATCCCTCTGATGAATTCAGATCCCTCCTTATGCGGTGTTACCGCTCCCGGGATCCCGCATATAAGGCCATCCTGGCCAGGGCGTACCGGAGCTTGGGTCAACGCGCCCTGGAACGGGTTAAAAGAACCGTTGCGTATATCGCCGCGAAAATTCAATCGTATAATGAAAAGGACGTATTTTCTACCATAAAAGCCGCGGATGATATCCTCTTGGTGCTGCCCAAGGATCACTATGAAGCGCAAACGGGGATAGAGCGGCTGTTCCGTTATGCGGAGGAACTCAATTTTTACGTTGAGCCTATGTCCAAGGCGGTGGAACTGATCCGTTCCTACCTCAACCAGTCCTTGACCGTGGTGGAGGAAGCCATAAGCCGCCGGAAACAACAACAACAGCAGGAATTGGAACGGCAGCGGCATATCAAGGAAGACGGGGAAAGTTATAGCAAGCAAAAAAAAGAGAGCCCCCGGGGGTCCCGGCATCGTTCCATGATAGACCTCTCGGCCATTGTATTTTCTCCGGCGGAACTGGCCCGGATCGAAATTCCCGAAGCCATGATCAAGCCGGAGGATCAAACGCTGGCGTTTTGTATCAAATACTGGAATTTGATCTACGATACTATTTTTGAACAGCTCCTCTATTTTTATTCAAAAAAATACGGGACAAAACACCATATGGTGTATTTAGCCATCCGCCGGGGGAGGGTTAATAAATCCCGGGATGATGAAATTCTCGCTGCGATTATGTCGATCCTGGTGACGGGGTATTATTATTCTATCCGGGGAGATGCGTATCTCCAGAAACGGTGGAATACGATAAAATTGATGCTGCAGCAACACCCCGCGGGGGAGGAGGCCCAACTGAACCTGTTGGCTTCCACCGCCCGGCCGGCGGTTTCCGAAAAACCCAAGCCATGCCGGCCGGTTAAACCGCCAAGATCCGGAAAGGCCCCAAAAACTTCCCCCAAGATCGTTTTCCACCGGGGACCGCCGGCGGCGAAACCCCGGAAAGGGCGCCTTATTGCCCAGCAAAAACCGGCCGGGATCGCCGCAAAAGGCGCCCGGGTCAGGACCGCCTCAGCCCAGGCCGGTACCAAAGCCCGGGTCAAGGCCGCGCCGTCTCAGGCCCAAAGGTCGGTTGCCGCCCAAGCCCCGGTAAAAGCCCTTTCCCCCAAAGCCCTAGGGCCCCAACAGGCAAAACCTGTGGTTTCGGTCAAAAAGAAAAGAATCACCCCCCCTTCCTACCGTTCGGTATCCCATCGGTCCGATTCCCTGGACAAACCCGGCGGTTCTGTCTCCGACCGGCTTCGGGAACTTTCCGGCCGTTCCTACGACGTATATCAGGACCGTTTCCTCGCCCGGGTCCGTGGGGCAATCAGAAAAATTATGGGATCCGGAAAGGGGCTCTTTTTTACCCTGCCGGAAGCGGCGGAGGATCTGATCTACAATTTTTTAAAAAGCCATTATGCGGATCCCTATATGAATTGGGAAAAAAGCCAGGAAAGAAAGGCCCTGGAAGGTTTAGGATTCGCCTTAGATTCCTTAATCCCCATTATTGACGAATGTTACCGCCGTTTATAGGGGGACTTGGTTTAAAACCGGTACAGGGTGATTTTATTTTCATCCATAAGTAGCGGATATACCGGCTTTATGTAATTCTTCCATGGAGAGCCTGAGCCAATAACCGAAGGTCCCCGGATCCCTGCCGTCGGGGCTCATGCTCTGGTACCGGCGGTTTCCCGCGGCCTGAGCGGTGGACATGAGGACGTTTTTGCCGGCCCAATAATCTAAAGCCACCGGATCCGTGGAAGCGGCGATCATGTTTTTCCGGACCGCCCGGGAATAGGGCGCGTTAGGTCCGCCGTCCGGGGTTATCCATATCATGTCAAGAATCGTAAGAACCGGGAATCTGGTTTTAGCCATTTGGGTCCCCATACCACCCCGTCCCACGCTGTTATGGGGAGCCATATTGGTTAAGGAATTGGATGGAGTCCCCATATAGGATTTCATCCCCCCCGTCACCTGGTATTGGCCGTGGGATTTTAACACCGGGACATTGATCGCCTTTAGAGCTTCCGAATTGTATCTTTTTTTCTCATTATCCCAAACACCCCGTTTAAAGCTGATTCGGGTGCCATATTTGGTGGTAAATTTGGCATAACTCACCGCCAGCCGCGTGGACTGGACTCCGTCTTCAACCACAAACCCGTCCTTCATATCGCCGTTTTTAAATTCCCCTACGCTGATCCGGGTAAAGGTATCCCACAAAACCCCGGACACCCGGTTGTCAAAAGAATCCGCCACGTCCTGGACCGATTGGGTTCTATCCTTGGAGTTTGTATTTTCCCAATCAAGGCTGCCGCCGGTTCTCCGGGAACCAAACATGGACTGCCCGTTATCGGCGATGATCACCTCCCCATTAAACCCGCCGGGATGGTCAATAATATATTGGATGAGGCTTTTAAGCAGATCCGTATTGGTCCCTCCCCGTTCCGCCCATTGGGAATTTATTTTGATAAGGACCACGTCGTGGGCCCCAATAAGGCCGGCCGCGTCCCCTTGTTTATAAAAGAAAGGCCCCGGCTCAACATCCCCGCCAGGAGCCGGGAAACCCCGTCATCGGTGCCATCGGTGTTTTCTTTTACATATATGGCCGCACCATCCGCCGCCGCGGAAGGGGAGAAAGCCGTTACTTGGGGGAAAACATCCTCCCCCATAGAAGGTTTAGTAGAAAAATTGGGCTTTGACCGGTTTTTCCACGGGTTTGTTCCGAAACCAACCGGATTTTGGAACAAACTCAGATTATACCCGTAAATTCCAACGGTTATCAGAATCACCCAGAGCATCATCATAAGCAGGAAGAACGGGTGTTTTTTCATTGCCTTAATTCTTCTTACTGGAGGATTCCGCGGCCTGTAACCGTAATTTATCCAGTACCATCCGCGCCTGATCCCGAATAATCCGACTGTAATGATTTGAAACGGCAAGCCGGCTGACGGTGGTGATGGCGGCGTTATTCACCTCCCCGCCGTTTTTCTCCGCCAGAATTTCAAAAGCTTCCAGGGCGGAGAGGGCCATTTGTTCATCCCCCATACCGGATTCAAAACGGTTAACCGCCCACGCAATGGCATTTATGGTTTCCCCGTTTTCATTAAGACCAATCTTTGCCAGAGATTTGAAAGCCTCGGTCAATACCATGGGCTCCGGTTCGGCGATTACCAGTTTGATAATGGTGTTTTTTGCCTCCGGGGTACCAAGGCTCCCCAGATCGGCGACCGCCCGTTTCCGTATATCAGGAAAATTATTCACCACCCTGCCGTTTTCCCTGGCCTTATTCGTAAGCCCTTCCAGGGAGAGGTATTCCAGGGCGTTCCGTACTTCTTCACTGACATTACCCCGGCTAATGGCGTTTTCTATATAATCCAGGGCTATCAATTTTTCATCCCGTCCTACAGACCGACTTTGTTCCCGAATTATCATATTTTCCACTGATTGCTGCAAATAAGACTCTTCTACCGACACTTCCCCATCAGGATTGGACATTTGCGCCCCCGCCATGATGGTACATGCCAAAAAAAGCACCATGATAATTATCGTCGTATTTTTATTAACCGTCATGTATAGATCCCCTTATCTTAACAATTTACTGATTCTAACCTTCAGGTACTAATTCTTTATCGTAAAACCGTAATAAACTACCAAATAGTTTAAAAAAACACGCTAAAATTACCTCAATTAACAATTTTCCATCCGTCTCCAAAATCTTCCAGCTCATAAAGGCGAAGGCGCTGTCCATTAGCGGTAATCGTAAAGGCCTTGACCCGCTTTTGGGTGACAAATTCTATATCATCTACCCTGCTGTTAGCCCGGGAAGGAACCACCACATGGGTAAAATAATCATTGATACTGGACAATACCACATTTTTCGATTTTAAAAAAGAAGATTCAGAGACACGCCTTAAAAAATCTTGGGAATTTATTTCCTCAAAATAAGTACGCCCCAGATAAGAAACCCAGGCTTTATAATTCCGGGATTGGATAATGCCGTTTAGTTCTTTAATCAACTGCTGTATATCCCTTTTGGTAGTATTGTATACTTCCGGGGTAATAAGCTCGGGATCAAAAACATCCTCTTCGGGCGTCTCATGAATTGTCATCTGGTCCGGGGGGGGAATCTGTTCAAGGGTGTTATTTTCAACTGACACCGGAAGCAGTTGTTCCACCGGTTCATCGATTGTTTTACAGGCAACATACAATAAAACAACGCCTGTCAAAATCAAAATACGTTTCTTCACACCGCCCTACCCTGCTTTTAAATAAATAGTCCGGTTTCCAAACCAGACCGATTGGGGAACTATTATTAGTATACACTACCTTACCTAATAAAAACCATACCCCGGAGACTCTCCCATCGAACCTTTGGTTCGCAACCTTTGGCCGCAAATTTCAAAGTTGCTGGACAAGCAGAGTTTGTCTCCCAAAGCTGAAGTTTTGGGAAAGCCTCCCCGGTCAATGATTAACATAGTAGTCTTGACTGAATTAATCCGGTTCGGTATGGTAGGTCATGCTCACGGCGGCTTTTCCGGGGTCTTTTGACCCCCCTACCTTAGGACATCTCAATATCATAGAACGGGCGGTTCGTATATTTGATGAACTTCTGGTGGTGGTAGCCGAAAACCGGCAAAAAAAATACCTTTTTTCCGCGGAAGAACGGGTTTCCATGATGAGAGCCCTGGTGGAACCGTGGAACAATGTATCCGTGGCCCTTTGCGATTCCCTGATTGTCGATTTTATCAAAAAAAGGAATGTCCGAATTCTGCTCCGGGGGGTACGGGATGTGTGGGATTTTTCCTATGAATTCGAGCTCTCCCTGATGAATAAAGCCTTAGCTTCCAGTATAGAGACCATATTTATGACCACGGATCCTGAGTATTTCATCCTCCGATCCTCGGCAATAAAAGAATTGGCCTCTTTTCATGGGGACGTTTCCGGAATGGTTCCTTCCCTGGTTGCGGAAGCCCTGCGGAATAAATATACTAAAGGAGGCTTGTCTCCAAAATTTTAGTTTTGAGGCAAGGTGGGTACGGTACCATTCGGGAAGTTGACATTTATTATAGTTTTTGTTAGACTTGATCTATAAAAATAAGGTTGCTTTCCCAAAACTTCATTTTTGGGAGATAAGTTTTACTTATCCGGTAACCATAGATTTAAAAGGAAAAAGCCCCGCTTTTTCCGGTTTTTTCCCGAAACAACCGGGTTTGGGAAAGATTCTATGGGATAATTTATGAAGAGAGGTTACGAATATGGCTGTACCAAGATTTAAAACATCAAAAGCAAGGACCCGTCGGAGGCAATCCATTAATATGAAGCTTACCGCCCCCTCGCTTATAGAATGCGGCACCTGCGGTAACCAAATTTTATTGCATCGGGTATGTCCAAAATGTGGTTTTTACCGGGGAAAACAAGTGATTGTCCCTGAATCAAAAGTATAAATCCCCGAGATTTTCTGCAAAACGAGTCAGTTTTAAAACTGGTTTTGGAAGAACGGCTTAATCCGTTTTTCCTCTTAATTACGGTTGCGGTTTCAGAACTTGACCCTTTGAAACTGCCTCAATAGTTCGCGGATTGTCTTTAAAATAACTAATTTTACGGACAAAATAACAAAGTAGCGGAGCTGAGTTTCAAAACCCGGCTGGTTTTGGAACCGGCTTTGGAAAAACCGGTCAAAAGTGCGGTTTTTTCACTAAATCTAAGGAAGCGGTTCAAAAAATTGAAGTTTTGGAACCGCCTCATGGGAGTGTTAATTTTATGGATGATTTATTTGAAAAGATGAAGAAGCTTATCGCCGATAAACTGGAAATTGATCCGGGAAAGATAACCCTGGAAGCATCGTTCCGTCAAGATCTTGGGGCAGACAGCCTGGACACCTATGAGTTGGTCTATGCCATTGAGGAGGAAATGGGGATTTCCATTCCCGACGAAAAAGCTAACGAATTTGAAACTGTTCGGGATGCATACGAGTATATAAAATCCCAGCAGAAATAAACCATGACGGATCGCAGCAATTCTATTAATTGCCTTCTTCAAGCGGTCCATTCCCTTCCGGAAATAAATTCGGAAAGAAAAAAAGTATTGATGGCATTTCAGAAGGCCGCCCAGATAAGGTTCAAAAGCCTTAAGCTTTTGAACCTTTCTTTCGTACATCGATCCGTCGCCAATGAAACCGGTCATAAAAACAACAATGAGCGGCTTGAATTTTTAGGGGACGCTATCTTGGGAGCGGTAACCGCCACCTTACTGTATGAAAAACTGGCTGAAAAAAAGGAAGGGGAACTCGCGAAAATCAAATCGGTGGTGGTCTCTGAGGATGTTCTGGCCGGAATCGCCCGGGAACTTCAAATTGACACCCTCCTTGTTTTAGGACGGGGTGAGGAACTTTCCGGGGGAAGGGAAAAAAAAGCCATCCTGGCCGATGCCCTGGAGGCGCTTATCGGCGCCCTGTACCTTGATTCCGGGTATAACGCGGCCTTCAGCTTTTTACACCACCGTATAGAACCTGAGATAGCTAAGGTCATGGATAACCGTCATGCCCAGGATTATAAATCCCTTTTACAGGAGTTGAGCCAGGGACGTTATAAAACATATCCGGTTTACCATCTTGTCAAACGGAGCGGCCCGGAACATGCCCGTTTTTTCTGGATAGAGGTAACGGTCAATGGAAAGACTTATGGACCGGGAATGGGCAGAAACAAAAAAGGGGCTGAACAGGAAGCGGCAAAAATGGCTTATGAACACCTCCTAGGAAAGTAACAATTGAGTGAGAAGGGGGGCCCAATTTGACATTTGGCCCCCTTGGATGATATATTTTTTAATCGTCCCACGGTTTGGGGCGTACAGTGTCTAACCCCACGGCAAAAAATGGTGTATGAATGGAACCTATTATTTTAGCATCCGGTTCATTGAGGAGACAGGAATATTTCCGTCTCCTGGGATTACCCTTCAACATTATACCTTCCCTCATTGATGAAGATATACCGGGAAAGATGAGCCCCCGGGAATGTGCCGAAAATTTCGCGATTCGGAAGGTTAATAAAATAATTACCCTGCTTCAAAAACGACCCCCTCCCTGGATCTGCGGGGCGGATACCATCATTTCGGTGGATAAAGAAATTTTCGGGAAACCCCAGGATCGGGACGATGCCCGGAGGATGCTGACCAGACTCCAGGGAAAAAGCCACGAGGTAATAACCGCCGTAGCGTTATTTAAGGGCAAGGATAAAACCATAGATTGCCGCTCGGTAAAAAGCACGGTAACCTTTGCGTCCCTTTCGGAACAAGAGATAACCTGGTACCTGGATACCGGTGAATGGCAGGGGACTGCCGGGGCGTATAAGATCCAGGGACTGGCCGGCTGTTTTATCTCCGGGATTCAGGGGTCCTATAGCGCCATTGTGGGCTTGCCAATCCATGAATTTTATGTCATGTTAAAGGAGAATGGTTATTCCTATGGGAATTAACCATACAAGGCAAAAGGGTTTGCCTTTTGCCTATTTTCCGCCGTTTTACAGACGGTGAGATAGAGGGAAGGCGCCGCCATTCCGAAAACGGAAGGTACCGGGGGGATTTTCCCCCGGGCGGTACCGAATCCGGTGAAATCGGGATTACCGGCGGTCAGGGAGGTTGTTTTGGCTGTAGTTACTATGAAAAGCCTGCTTGAATCGGGAGTACATTTCGGTCATCAGGTCAAACGCTGGGATCCGCGGATGGAAAAGTATATCTTCGCGGAACGGA
>JAIRMO010000022.1 GCA_031258625.1 Spirochaetaceae bacterium
CGCCGGCCGTGGAGGATCCGGCCGGTAAATTCATCCACTATCTGAACCAACCCGTCCTGGACCACGTAATCCACATCAATATGAAAGAGCTTATGGGCCCGCAGGGCCTGGGTAAAATAATGAAGGTACTCGAAATTTTCCTCATCCACAATGGCCCCTTTGATCAGGTTCCGCTTATGGAGGATATCCTCTATTTTCGCCAGCCCGTTGTTGCTAAAGGAAACCCCCTTGTTCTTTTCGTTCAACTTATAATCGCCGATGACTTCCTCCCCCTGGGCCTCATCGGGGTATTCACCGTCTTCTTTCTTTTTAACTTCCTCCAGGGAGCCTAAAAGTTTATCCACCTCCGCGTATTTAAAGGTGTCATCCTCGGCGGCGCCGGAGATGATGAGGGGGGTTCGGGCCTCGTCGATGAGGATGGAGTCGATTTCGTCCACCACGCAAAAGGCATGACCCCGCTGAACCCGGCCTTCCAGATCCCAGCGCATATTGTCCCGTAGATAATCAAAACCGAATTCGTTATTGGTACCGTAGGTTATATCACAACGGTAGTTCTGTTTCCGCCGCTCGTTATCCATGTCCGAAAGAATGGTCCCTACGGTCAAGCCCAGGCAGGCAAAAACCGGCCGCATCCATTCGGCGTCCCGTTCCGCGAGGTAATCGTTGACGGTTACGATATGAACGCCCTTGCCGGGGATGGCGTTAAGGTAAGCGGCGGCCACGCTCATCAGGGTTTTCCCCTCCCCGGTTTTCATTTCCACAATCTTACCCTGGTGGAGTACGATGGAACCCAAAACCTGTACGTCGTAGGGCCGCTCCCCCAGGTTTCTCCGGGCCGCTTCCCGGGCCAGGGCAAAGGCCTCCGGCAGCAGGGCTTCCAGACTTTCCCCTGCCTGGTATCGTTCCCGAAACTTTTCCGTCATCCGGGGGTATGCTTCGGCGGGCAGGGAGGCCGCCCAGACTTCTTTTTCATTGACCCCGTGCAGGATAGGCAGCAGGGCTTTAAGATCCCGCTCGTGTTTGGAGCCGAACAGGGCTTTGACCAGATTTTCTAACATACTGGTAATGTAACGCTTTACCCGGCGGATTACAAGCATCCCGGCAGGCTCCGTCCGTTTGCGCGGGGTTCTCCAACAAGCGTTGACAAGTTTCCTTTACCCGTCTAATGTTCTTTTATGTGGAAGGTTTTTTTTGCGGCCTTGATGGGCATGATCGTTTTTGGGGGATGTTTCCGGGAAAAGATCCCTTCCGTTACCCGAAGGGATCTTTTCACTATTAATATAGGAAGGCTGGAGGATCAAATTGATCTTTTTAATCTTGAGGGAGAACGGAGTAAACGAAAAACCGATATAGCGATGCGGGATGGATTATTGTATATTTCTAATGGGAACGGGGGGAAAATTGTCCGGTATAATTCATACGGGGATCTCCTCTTTATGATTTATAACGAAGTGCAAAACCCTCCTCCCCTTACCCTGCGGCGTAACAACGACAATCAGCGGATCGTTACCCGTTGGGCTTATTCGTATCCCCTCCTGGAACCGGGAATTATCGCCGTGGATTCCCGGAAACATATCTATGTGGAGGACCGGGCCCTCCGGGAACAGCATGGTTTTGATGTGGAAAATAAAGCCGTCCTGGACCGGGTGGTCCTTCATTTTGATATTGACGGCCGTTTTGAAGAATACCTTGGACAGGAAGGGGTAGGGGGGACGCCCTTTCCCAATATAAGCGGGATTTATACCTCGGTGAATGATGAGTTGGCGGTAATTTGCCGGCTCCCTACGGAATGGAACACCTATTGGTTTGACGCTTCCGGTACCCTTAGGTACCTCATCCAGTTGAAGAATGACGCCATCCCCATCCCTCAGGATCGGGATTTGGTTGTCCCCTTTGTCAATACCCTCTGTGTGTCTCCCGATGAAAGAAGATTATACCTAAAAGTCGATTATTACCGGGACACCTACGACGAATCCACTAATACCAGATCCGGAAGTGAGCCCGACAGTTCGGTTATCTGGATCATGGATGTGGAAACCGGAATGTATATCAGGACCATTGAGGTCCCCTTTTATGAATCGGTGGTTACCGAAAACAACCGGAAGGTAACCGAAAATATGTTTTATTCAATGTTGGGGATTATAAAAAACAGCAAGATTTTTCTTTATTTCCCCGTGGAAGGCGGGTATTCTATATTGATCCTGTCTTCCGAATCCCAGGAGCAGCGGCGGGGGTTTATCCGGGTGAATAACGAGGAACTGCAATTTAACACCTTTAATCTTTCCGCGGAGGGGATATTATCCGCCCTGCTTGCTACCGATTGGGAGGTCCGGATGGTTTGGTGGAGAACCGACGAACTCATCGGGGATATTTCGTCGTGACCGGAAAACAAATTCCGGAAAATTTCCCGGCCCCGGCGGCGGGGGAAAAACTTTTCTCCGCCGAATCCGCCCGGGCCCTTGACGCCCGGGCCGCTTCCTGGGGCTTGGACCCCTTCGCCTTGGTGGAAGCCGCGGGGCGCGGCTGCGCCCGGGCCTTTACCGGGTTTGGGCCCGGTCTTTTTTCCGGCCCCCCCAAAAAAGTCGTCGCGGCGGCGGGCTCGGGAAACAACGGCGCCGACGCCCTGGTCATGCTCCGGGCCCTCATCCTGGAGGGGTACGTTTCTTCCGCGTCCGCCGGGGTGGTGATAAACCGTCTGCCCGGGGGTGAAGATCATACCCCCCGTTCCGAAGCCCTCCGGGTGTTGGGCAACATGGGGGTTCCGGTATATGAGTGGAAAGAACCCGTATCCGAGGCTGGTTCCGCCGGAGACGGGGGAAGCGGGGCCCTGGCCCGGGCGGATATCATTATCGACGGTATAGCGGGAACCGGTTTGCGGGGGCCCCTTTCCGGGGCCGCCGGGGAAATGACCCGGTGGATCGGGGAATGTAAAAAGGACCGGGAAGCCGGCGCCGGACGGCCCTTTATTGTTTCTATTGATATCCCCTCGGGGAATTTCGATGGCTATGAACCTTCCATGCCCATCATAGAGGCGGACGTTACCCTGGCGGTTGAGCCGAAAAAGACTTGCCTTTTTGGCCCGGGAGCCCGGTTTTTTGCCGGAACCATCCTGTCCGTGGACGGTATTTTCCCTCCCGGCCTGACGCAAACCTTTGACGGCCCGGAGCTTCTTACCTGGAAACAGGCCGGCCGCCGGATTCCCCCTATACGGCCCGACGCCCATAAATATGAACGGGGGGTAGTGGAAATTCGGGCGGGGTCCGTGGGAAGCGCCGGGGCCGCCCGGATCGCCGCCCGGGGCTCTCAGGCCGTGGGGGCGGGGATAGTCCGGCTTTTGATCGACGAAGCCCTGTATCCGGTCCTCGCCGCTTCCGCGGGGGGCGTCATGGTTTTTCCCGTAAAGGCCGATAAAAAGCGTGAGGGTGATCCTGCTTCCGGCGGGGATCCCCCGGGGACGGAGCCCCCGGAGGGCGGGCGGTTTTGCCCCGACGCGGTACTCCTGGGTCCCGGATGGGGCAGATCCCCGGAACGGCTGCCGGTTTTACGAAAAGCCGTGGAGCGGGAAGCGGGGGGGACCCCCCTCATCCTGGATGCGGATGCCATTGCCCTCTCCCGGGACATAACTTTTCACGGGAATGGGATCCTTACCCCCCACCTGGGGGAATTTGCCGCCTTTACCGGGATCCCCCGGGAGCGGATTTTGTCGAACGCCGTTTCTATCGTCGCCGATACGGCCCGGAAAATACGGGCGGCGATCCTGTTTAAATCCCATGTGCTTATCATTGCCGGTGAAGACGGGCGGGTGGGAATCGTGGACGGGATGGCCCCGGTCTTGGCCGCCGGGGGAAGCGGCGACCTTTTGGCGGGGTTCTGCGCGGCCATCGCCGCCCGGATGAGGCGGCGGGGGGAGTATGACGGCTATACCTGCGCGGCGGCCGCGGCGGCGTTGTTGGCGGAAACCGGCAGGGCCCCGGATACGGCCCGCGGTTTTACGGATCCCCTGGAATTGGCGGAAAAAGCCGCCTCCCTGGCCGGGGAGGCGTGGCTTTAGAATACGTTTATGGAGGAGTTTGCCATGGAAGAAGCCCGGCCCTCCCTTCCGGATAAGGGAAATGTTCGGGAACCGGCCGAACAGGAACTGGTGTTTTATTATTCCCGGGCCCGGCGGCTGGAACGGGCTTCCCCTGCGGTTCGGGAATTAAACGATACGACGCCGGTAAAACCTGTAGGCATTTTCAGAACCCTAACCGCCACCAAGCCCCTCTCCTTTCTCTTTATGTCCATTGTTACGGCAGTCATCATTTTCTTTGCCGCGTCCTCTTTTTCCGGCCGGGATGACCGGCCGGTTCTGGGGGGAAATTCCCTTGCCCTTTCCGCCGTGAGATTTGAAGGCTCCACGTATTTGGTTATAAAAAAAACTATCCCTGAAAAAACGGAAGCCTATACGGGGATAGTGGATATGGCCGTTTCCGTTTACCTAAAGGCCGGGGAGGACTACCCCGGGGAGCTTCCCCTGACAAACCGGAGCGTGTTTTTTTCCCCGGAACCGGAAGAGGAATACCGGATCGCCCTTCCCTTCGAGGCCCCGGAATTACTTGTCCTTATGCGGGCCGAAGAAGAATACCTCAAACTACGGGTAAAGGCCGAATGAACGGTCCGGCGGCTTAAACCTTGTCTTCGATAACCCGTTTGGTTTGCCATTTACCCCCCAGCCAGCGGGTGAGGTAACAGGTTCCCCGGCAGATAAAATCCGCGCCCATGGCGATCCAGACCGCCAGGGGTCCGACCCCCAGGGGATAGGCCAGAAGGTATGCGGCGCTCACCCGGATGGTCCACATAGAGACGGTGGCCGCGATCATCACATACCGGGCGTCCCCGGCGGCCCGCAGCGCGTTGGGCAGGGCAAAACTCATGGGCCAGCCAACGGCCATGGAAATACAGTGAACCCGTAAAAAAGTCTTTGCCAGGTCGTGAGCCTCGGGGCTGAGGCTGAAAAAACTGATCAGGGGCTCCATAAAAATATAAATCAGGGAGCTGATGATAAAAAGGGTGATATAGGTAATCTTCATGATTTTGGCGGTCTGTTTTTTTGCCGCCTCATAATCCCCGGCCCCCACGCATTGTCCCACGATGGTAAGCAGGGCCATACCATAGGCCATGCCCGGCATAAAGGAAAAGGAATTGATTACCCCGGCGATGGCGTTTGCCGCGAAAGCCCGGGTCCCAAAGGTGGTGAATATCCGCTGGGTGAGGAGTCTGCCGATCTGGAACATGGAACTTTCCAAACCGCTGGGGATACCTACGTTGAGTATGTTGCGGATCATGGGCCGGGAAAACCGGATTTTTAAAATTCCCGAAAGGGAGACCGGTATGGTACTATTACGGGTGAGGATACCGAAGGTAAGGGCCGCCGCGATTATCCGGCTTATCAGGGTAGACAAGGCCGCCCCGGCGACGCCGATACGGAGGCCGTAGATAAAAAAGATATTACCGCCGATGTTGAGGATGTTTACCAGCAGGGCAATGTGCATTGGCGCCCGGCTGTTCCCCATGGACCGGAACAGGGCCGCGTCGGCGTTGTAGAGGGCCAGAAAAGGGTAGGAGAGGGCGGTGATAAGAAAATAAACCGACGCCGCGTCCATAACATCATGTTCCACATTTCCGTAAAGCAGCCGGATAATGGGGCGGCGGAAACCAATAGCCACTCCCATGATAAAAAGGGCGGTTAAGAAGACGATATAGATGAGCTGCTTTGACGCGAGGCTGGAATTTTTGGCATCCCGGCGGCCGATGTATTGGCTGGTTACCACCGCCCCCCCGGTGGCAAGGGCGCTAAAGGCAATGATGAGGAGGTTGTTGATATTATCAATGATGTTAACCCCGGAAACGGCGAATTCCCCCACGGTACTGACCATCATGGTATCCGCCGCCCCCATGGTTACCGCCAGGAGCTGTTCAATAATCAGGGGCCACAGAAGCCGGAAGAGGGTACGGTTGTTCCACTGATCCCCTATTGATAAATTAGAATCCAATCATATCCCCTGGTAAGACCCGCATGATTCCTCCCTCAAAGTACGGCATATTCCACCCATATAAGCCTGTCCCATCGAACCTTAGGTTCGCAACCTTAGGTTCGCACTAATTGACCGGCGCCTTAGCGCGCGCTAAGGCGCACGGTTTTGGGCAGGCTTGACTTGTTAAACAAGTCCTGCGGTTTTTCAAGCCTTTCGGCCTTTTAGCCTTGCAAAACTGCGAATTCAAGGTTGCTGGACAAGCAGAGCTTGTCTCCCAAAAACTTCAATTTTGGGAAAGCCTTATATGATTATAAATATAGAAGACCGGACAGATTGTTTCAACCTACTGTAAAAAGAGCGGTAATTCCAAATTTGAAAAAAATAGCGGTTCAATCTAAAAACGACCAAATTTGCCTGTTTTAAATTGAGATTTTTTGAAAAAAGTGATTGACATATTGTACTAGTTCATTTATGATTGTACTAGATGAATAGTACAAATGCAAAACCGAGCATGAGTTTCTCGTTGGATCCGGATAATGGGATACCGATTTACCGGCAGATAATTCAGCAGGTGGAATATGCGATTTTATCGGGGCGGATGAAACCGGGGGATAGGCTGCCCACGATTCGTTCCCTGGCGGTAGAATTGAGGATCAACCCGAATACGATTGCGAAAGCCTATGGGGAAATGGAAATCCGGGGGATCCTGATCACGCAAGTCGGAAGCGGGACCTATATTTCCAATACAAAACCTGTTCCTGAAGCGGATGAGCGGAACCGAAAGATACAGGAAGTTCTTGGCCGGTTTATTCAGGAAATGCGGGATTTAGGGGTCGGCAAAGAAGGACTTTTCAAACTTATAGAAGATAATGCCCTATTAAAAACCAGAGGAGGAATAAAATGAAATTTAAAGAATCCACCCGGGAGAATAAAAAACCCGGGTTTTTCGCTAAATCTCAGGATACCCGTCAAAAGACTGAAGGTTTGGAACAGCCGCAGCTTATTAAAAACATCCACCCCAGGCAAAAAAAACGGGACTTCTCCCTTAACGCTATTGGGATAGGTTTTTTGGGGATCGGGATATTATTTGTCCTGGGGGGGGGATATATTACCGGTTCCCTGCCGTCCCTTATGGAATTGGGAATACTCTTGGGGATCCCCTGTGCAACATTGGTCCTGTTGATCTTTTTTCCCCGGTGGAGCGCGGGGTTAAAAATATGTATCCTGCTGATCTGTATTCTGGGAATTACCAATTTTCCTCAGTTAGCGCTGGCCCTTATTTTCGCTGCCATGGCGGTATTTATCACCCCGGCGGTACAAAGGCTGGAAGAATGGGAACGGGCAATCGTATTGCGCTTCGGCAGGTTCCACCGGACTCGGGGCCCCGGGCTTTTTATGCTTCTTCCCCTGACGGATAGGATCGCCCAGACGGTAGATCTCAGAATCCGGGTTACTGATTTTTCCACCCAGGAAACCCTCACCCTGGACTCGGTAACGGTAACCGTGGACGCCCTCTGTTTCTGGCTGGTCTGGGACCCGGAAAAAGCGGTCTTGGAGGTTCAAAATTATGAGGACGCGGTGATCCTTTCCTCAAAGACAGCCCTCAGAAACGCGGTGAGCAGCCATGACCTTACCACCTTTCTGGGGCATGGCGAAGTCATCCAAAAACAGATCCAGGAGGAGGTGGACCGGAAAACCACCGAATGGGGAATCACCATACAACACATCGAAATCACCGACATCCAGATCCCCGAAGAACTCCAGGACTCCCTCTCCCGGATCGCCCAAGCGGAACGGGAAAAGAAAGGCCGGATCCTTCTGGCCGACGCGGAGATTGAAATCGCCAAAAAACTGGAAGCGGCGGTAGACATCTACGCGAAAAACGAACCGGCCATGAAGCTCAAGATCCTTTCCATCCTGAACGAAGGGCTCAAGGCGGGGAATTCCATGATGCTGGTTCCCAACTCCATCACCGAAAACCTGGAGGCGAAGGACATCTTCGGCCTGGAGGCCCTGACGGAGCTAAGAAGGGAGAAAAGTGAAAAATGAGGGGGGCCGCCCGCCAGCGGGGTTCAGGCCCTTGGAGCGGGGCGGGGGAAGGGGGGCGCTCCCCGCCCGGCAAAAGCCAGGCGAAACATTAAGCGGGGCAAGCCAAAAGAAGCAGTACGGCGTAGGCCCAGGAAAGGCCACGGTGACGGAAAAGGCGAGAGGCCGCCTCCGCCCGTCAGGGACAGGTGAAGGGGGGAGCCGTGTATTCAAGGGGGTGCGCGCGCCGGGGGCAGGAAACCCCCTATGGGGGCGGGGACCGTAAAAACCGGCGGCCGGTTTTTTAGGAAAGACCGGTACGGCCCGTAGGAAAGAGATGGCAATTAAATAGTTAGACTATACTAACTTTAAAGGAGACCTATATGACGGTGGTAAAAGCGGAAAAGGTGGTAAAGGATTACGGACTTGGCGGACAGACGGTCCATGCCCTGCGGGGGGTGAATCTGGAATTCCGGGGCGGGGACTTTGCCGCCATCGCCGGGCCGTCGGGGAGCGGTAAGTCTACCTTCCTCCATCTGGCCGGCTGCCTCGATACCCTCACGGCGGGTTCCCTGAGCGTCGGCGGAACGGATATTGCCCGGCTTTCCAAAAAACAGCTCGCCCTTTTGCGGCGCCACAGCATCGGCTTTATCTTTCAGGCCTACAACCTGATCCCCGTTCTGTCGGTGGAGGAAAACATCGGCTTCCCCCTGACCCTGCTTGGGGTGGAGCGGCCGGAGATCCGGAACCGGGTTCGGCGGGTCCTTTCCCAGGTGGGCCTTGAGGGCATGGAAAAACGGCGGCCCAAGGAAATGTCCGGGGGGCAGCAACAGCGGGTGGCTATTGCCCGGGCCCTGGTAAAACGGCCCTCCCTGATCCTGGCGGACGAGCCCACGGCGAACCTCGATTCCAAATCCGGCGGGGAAATTCTGGAACTCATGGGACGCCTCAATGCAAGTGAAGGGACCACCTTCATCTTCTCCACCCACGATCAGATGGTGATGGACCATGCCCGCCGGATCATCCGCATCCGGGACGGTCAGGTTGAGCGGGACGAGGTGAAGTAAATGACCATTTCAAGGGTGATTGAGTTAAAACGGCTGGCCCTGCGGAACCTGGCCCGGCACAAGGTCAAGACCATTCTTACCTGCGCGGCGATCATGGTGAGCGTTACGGTCTACATCTGGATGGACAGTTGGATTGGCGGTATGTTTCTGGAATCCCGCCGGAACATTATCAACTACGAGATTGGGGCCGCAAAGATCCAGACCAAACGTTACTTTGACAAGAAGGACGAGCTTCCGGGCTACGAAACCTTTGGCGGCTGGAAGGACTACGCCGAGGTCCTTGACGAGGCGGGGTATGACGCCGCGCCCCGCTACGCCTTTTCGGGGACCCTCTATTCCCTCACCGGTTCCGCGCCCCTGGTGATCTACGCCTGCGACCCCGCGGCGGAGGCCCGGACCCTGGCCTACCCGTCGTATATTGAGCTGGGCCGGTACATCCGGGACGATGAGTTCGGCATTGCCCTGGGACTGATGACCGCGGACAAGCTCAAGGCCGGCGTCCCCACCCGGCCGGAACCGGCGGAGCTGGAGGAACTCATCGCCGCGGTCCGGGCCGCCGGCGGCTTCGGCCCCGGGGACGAAACCTTTATCCGCTCCTGTTACGCGCCTATGGAGGCCAAAGTCCAGTTCGGGGAAACCCGGGGATACGCGGAGGAGCGGGCCAAAAGCCGGCTGGTTCTAAAACGGGGCCTGTCCCGCCCTGAGCTGGATCGGCTCTGGGCCCTGGCCGACGCCACGGGCCGCAACGATCTGCGGATTTCCACGGTCATCGACTACAAGCTGGCCCCGGACTCTATCCGGCAGGACAAGTGGGACGCGGACCTCTGGCCCCTCCTCGGCACGGAAGAACAGGCTCTTGTGGCTGCGGCCTACGAATATGACGACCTCACCGGCGCGTACCTCCTCTCGGAGGAGGACCCGGCGAAACTCGACGCGGCCCTGGCCGCCATGCTGCGGGTGGACTTTTCCGGCGCCATCCGGCATGTGAACCAGGTGATCGACGTAAAGGTGGTGGGCCTCGTGAACTCCCCGGACCCCGTCAACAACTACAACATCGGCTATATGCCCCTGGACGTGTTACAGGACGAGGCGGGGATGATGCTGGAAGGCCGGATCACGGAGCTGTTGATCCGGGACAAGTCCCTGGGCGCGGCGGACATGACGAGCCCCATCGAAACCAAGGCGGCGATCCGCGCCGCGCTGGACGCGGGCCTGGCAAAACGGGGGCTTGCCCTCCCGGCCGAACTGGACGTGTTTTTCTGGATGGACTATATGAAAGACTACCTGGGCTACGAGGCCATGGAATCGGGATCGACGATGATTTTTTCCGTCCTCCTTTTTCTCCTGGCCTTCATCGGTATTTCCAACACCATGCTCCTGGCCATTCTGGAGCGGACCAAAGAAATCGGCATGATGCGCGCCTTGGGCATGACAAGCGGCCAGTTGATCTTTACCTATATGGTCGAGGCCTGCCTCCTGGGGCTCATCGGCTCCGTCCTGGGCATCATCGCCGGCTGCCTCCTCAACATCCCCATGGTCAAGTACGGCGTGGACTTCTCGGAGATGATGGAGCAGATGGGAGGCAATATGGGCTACCGTGTTGCGGGCAACTTCCGGGGAACCTGGCGCATAGGCACCATCATAGGCAGCGGCGTAGTGGCCACCTTCCTCTCGTCCCTCATGGCCCTGCTCCCCGCCCGCCGGGCAACGAAAATGGAAATCACCGAAAGTTTGAGGTTTGAGTGAGAGAAAAGTGAGGAGTGAGAAGTTAGGGAATTATGGAAAAGATCAGGAGGTTTATATGAGCATTAAGTACAAACGGGGAGGAACAGGGGCCCTTATCACCATCGCCTTCAGGAACATCTTTCGCAATATGCGGCGGACCATGTTCTGCGTAGCCGCGGTGGGGATCGCCGTGTTCTTCATCGTGTTCTATTCGTCC
>JAIRMO010000012.1 GCA_031258625.1 Spirochaetaceae bacterium
ATTAAACCCATAGAGATTAAAACGTATTATTGAAGGGATCGGCCTGAAGGCACATATACTTTTTGGCCCTCTTTCAAGGGGCGTTGAGGAATGGAAGGAAATCCCTAAGGCTTCCTTCAATATATTGATCTCCCCCTGGTTCGGCCTGCCTATCGTCGCGTACCTGGAAGAAAAATACGGGCAGCCCTGTTACCGCTTCCCGTACCTGCCCATAGGCGGTAATGAGACCACCCGTTTTCTCCGGGAACTCGCGGCTTACGCCGATAGCCGGGGGGCGGAACTCGACCATAACCGTATCGAGGGTTTTATCAGGCGGGAAGAACTGGTCTTTTACGAAGAAATTGACAACCTCGCCACCTTCCTGCTGGAATTCCGTTACGGCCTTCCCTCCTACGTGCACATCATCCACGACGCGAGTTACGTGCTGGGGATGACCGTGTTCCTGCTCCATGAGGTAGGTATTGTCCCCCAAGAGCTTTTTATCACCGATAATACCCCTCCGGACTTCCGGGAAGAAATCGTAAAAACCGCGGCCGGGTTTTCCGCCAAGCGGACCATCCCCATTGCGTTTCGGAATGACGCGGGCCTGGCCCAGGAGGAAATCCTTCGGGCAAACCACGAAGGCCGGGGCCTCATCATCGGAAGCGGCTGGGACAAGGACCTTGCCCGGAAGAAGGGCTGCGATTTCCTTTCCGCCGCCCTGCCTTCCCCCTACCGTCTGGTCATGACAACCGGTTATGCCGGTTACCGCGGGGGCCTCCGGCTTATTGAGGACATCTACAACACCGCCCTTGCCGCTTACCGGTAGGCCCCGGATTCCCCGGTCCGCCCCCCGGGGACAAAATCCCTTGCTCTTTCTCCCGATTGTTATTTGTTTTTGGGTCTGATATAAAGAAATGGACCCCCGGATATCAGATGGAGGCCCAAGGAGTGTTACGGTAGTACCGGAGAAAACCATGAGTGATGCAGGTGATATGAATAAGCAAAAGGGAAATCCCACCCAGATTCCGGGACGGATACGGGAGCTTCGGGAAGTGGAAGAGATCAGCGCCATTGACATGGCAAGGGATATAGGAATAAGCCCCGGTGATTATGCGAAATATGAATCCGGGGAACTTGACATCCCCATCAGCATTCTTTATAAAATCGCCGTCTGTCTTGGTGTGGACGCCACGGTGTTACTTACCGGTGAAGACCCCCGGATGGAGACGGCCAGCGTATGCAGAAAAGGTCAGGGCGTTCAGATAGAACGCTATCCGGGTTATGAATTTTCGAGCCTGGCCTATAACTTCAAGGGCCGGACCCTCGAACCGCTTCTGGTGTACCTTGATCCGTCAAAACCCCCGGCGCCGCCGGTAAGCCACGCCGGCCAGGAATTCAACTATGTGATCGAAGGTTCGGTAAAGGTTACGGTCAACAAAAGGGAATACGTTCTTGATGCCGGGGACTCGATCTATTTTGACGCGACCCTTCCCCACGGACAAGCCGCGGTGGGTTCTCCCGCCCGTTTTATCACCATCATTCAGGAAAAGGCATAGCGGTTCGGAATGCCGAATTGTGGAACCGCCCAACAGGATAAACGATGAACGACATACTATCACGTTTCTGTCCCCGTATTGAATTTGACAGTTACGAGGACTTTTTTGAAAATTACCGTTGTATTGTTCCGGAAGATTTTAACTTTGCCTATGACGTGGTTGATCAGTGGGCAAAGATCGCCCCCGATAAACGTGCCCTCCTATGGACAAACGATGAAGGAACGATGCAGACCTATTCCTTTTCGGACATAAAAAAACTCTCCGACAAGGCCGCCAATGTCTTCAAATCCCAGGGAATAAAAAAGGGTGATGTGGTGATGCTGATACTCAAACAGCGCCCCGAGGTCTGGATCAGTATGGTGGCCCTTGAAAAAATCGGGGCGGTATGTATCCCCGGTACCTATCAGCTCACCCGTAAAGATCTTCTCTACCGCTGCAACATCGCCGAGGTAAAAGCCCTTATCACCATTGACGACGAAGGGCTTTTGGATAACCTGGAAAAGGTTCTTCCTGAATGTAAGACCGTTACGGTAAAGGCCCTGGTGGGTGCGGGTACAAATATTCCCCAGGGGTTTATTGATTTCCGCAGGGCCATAGACGAAGCCCCGGAGGAATTTTCCGGGCCTGTGAGGGGAGAAGCGGCTCGGCTTGGGAAACCCCGGATTCCGCCGGTGTCGGAACCGATGCTGATTTACTTTTCTTCCGGTACAACCGGTATGCCCAAAATGGTACTCCATGATCACAGCCTTCCCTTGGGCCACATTGTAACGGCCAAATACTGGCACGGTGTGGAGGACGGAACGGTTCATATGACCCAAACCGATTCGGGCTGGGCAAAATTCGCCTGGGGGAAAATCTACGGCCAGTGGATCTGCGGCGCCGCCATCGGGGTCTACGACACGGAAAAATTCACCCCCAAAGGAATGTTGGAAGCGATTCAGCGCATAAAGCCGGCAAGTTTCTGTGCCCCGGCGACGATCTTCCGCTTTCTTATAAAAGAAGATCTTTCGTCCTATGATTTCAGCTTTATTACCCATACCTCCGTGGCGGGTGAACCCTTGAGCCCCGAGGTGTTTTATCAGATAAAAGAAAAAACAGGTCTTGAAATACGGGAAGGTTTCGGTCAGTCGGAAACTTCGGTGATGGCCGCCTCGTTTAAGTGGATCCCCGTCCGGCCCGGTTCCATGGGAAAGCCCGCCCCCCTCTTCGGTCTTACCCTGCTGGACGAAAATGGAAAACCCTGCGACGATGGTATGGTGGGGAACATCAGCATCACCGCCGCCGGTACGCCGGGCCTATTCGGACCGGGCGGTACGCCGCTTCACACTGTTGCGGATTCAGACCCTGCCGGCGCCGGGCTGCCGATACCCGGGCTGTTCCGGGGCTACTGGAAGGATGATGAAATAACCCGCGCCCTGTGGTATGACGGGGCCTACCGGACCGGGGACATGGCCTGGAGGGATGCGGACGGCTACTACTGGTTTATGGGTAGGAACGATGACGTGATAAAATGTTCCGGTTACCGCATCGGCCCCTTTGAGGTTGAAAGCGCCCTTATGGAACATCCTTCGGTACTCGAATGCGCCGTCACCGCCGCCCCGGATCCGATGCGGGGCCAGGTGGTTAAAGCAACGGTGGTCCTGGCCAGGGGATTTGACCCGTCGGAGGATCTGGTCCGGGAGCTGCAAAACCACGTCAAGCGGGTAACCGCCCCCTACAAATACCCCCGGATTGTGGAATTTGTCGATGAACTTCCCAAGACGGTGAGCGGTAAAATCCAGCGGAACCTCATACGGCAGCGGGACTGGAGTACGTAGGGATAGGCTGATTGAAAGACGGGGGTCCATACCCCGAGGTTCTTCATTACCCCCATAACCACGAAAATTTAGCCCCAGACCCCAGAAAGGGGATCGGCATATTTTACTCATTTTTTACCTTTCCCTTATCGTTTCTTAACAATACCGTCATACCCTTGCAGCAGCTTTTATTGAGGCGGTTTCAACCGGTCAAATAATGAAACCCTTTCAATAGACAAAGTAATTTTTTAGAGAGGTATTGTCATGACAAGAAAAATCAATCCCACCGGAAAAAGCGGACGGTGCTTTAACATCTTCCGCTTTTGTATCGCCTTCGCGGCCCTGATCCTGCTGGCCGGGACGCCCCTGTCCGCCAAGGCCGCCGCCGACAACGGCTCGGGACGGAACACCGCCACCGCCCAAAGCGGCCGGGCC
>JAIRMO010000117.1 GCA_031258625.1 Spirochaetaceae bacterium
AGGCGGACCCGGTGGAAACCGCAAAACCCGCGTCGTCCAGGGACCGGACCATTACCTCCCCGGGAATGCCCTCAAAAGAAAGCTGTACTATCCAGGGGGAAAATCGGTCATCCTCATCCCGGCGGTCCCGGGGGATAAAGGAGCAACGCCTCAGGGTCCGCAGGTTCCTGAGCAGTTCCCTGCACCGTCCGGCGGCCTTTTCATATTCCTCTTTGACGAGGGCCGCCCCGGCCCGGTGTTCCATAGAGGCCGCCATGGCCGCGGCCCCGGCGGTATTTTCCGTCCCCGGCCGGATTCCTCCCTCCTGCCCGCCCCCGGTGTAGAGCGTTTCCAGGGGCCTTCGCAGGTAAAGAAGCCCTATCCCCCGGGGGCCGCCTATCTTATGGGCGCTGAAAGAAGCGGAATCCAGGTCCCAGGCCGGTATATCCAGGGGGATTTTTCCCAGGGCCTGGACCATATCGCTATGGATATGGATATGCGGCTTTCCCCGGACCCGCAGAAACCGCACCAGCTCCGGCATATCCATCCTGGAACCGACCTCGTTATTCACCGCCATGATCGCCGCAAACCGGGCGTCCCGCCGTTTTTCCAGGGCGGTTTCCAGATTATGTACCCCAACCCGGCCGTCAGGGGCTGTCCCGATTAAACCCAGGGGCCTTCCCAGCCGTTCCAGGAGGACGGCGTTTTCCCGTACCGAAGGATGCTCCACGGAAGAAACCAGTAAAGCCGCCGGCCCGGGGCGTAAAAGCATGGAATGGATGACCAGGGCGTTGGATTCGGTCCCCCCGGAGGTAAAATAAAGCTGTTTTGGGGACACCCCCAGGACCGCGGCGCAGCGGGAACGGGCGTCTTCCAGAACATCATGGGCTTTTCGGCCCTCGAGATGGCGGGAAGAAGGATTCCCAAAGGGCGCTATCCCTTCCGGGGGAATAAACATATCGGGAAGGGCGGTGGCGGCCCAATCAAAATAATGACGCAGGGGATCCATGAATATGGATCATAATAGAATGAGATAAACCGGACAAGGGAGCCTGTCCCAAAACTAATTGACTGTGCGCTATCGCGCACGGTTTTGGGCCAGGCTTGCGGCTAACGCCGCTTGGCAGTTTTTCAGGCTTTCAGCCTTACAAAACTGCGAATTTCAAAGTTACTTTCCCAAAAACTGAAGTTTTGGGAAAGCCTCAAGGGTTTGTTAAAAAGATGAAAAAAAAGATTGACTTCCCGGCAAGACCATGTAATGCTGAATTGTTATGGATCTTCAATCCCTATGGTCCGAACCGGTTATTAGCGAATATTCACGAAAATTAAAGGTCTGTGGTCATCCTATACGGCTTAAACTGCTTTGTGTTATCTCCGGACAGGATGATCCCTGCGTAACCAATTTGTGGACCTCCTTAGGTGAAAGACAGCCGGTGATCAGCCAGCATTTATCGGTCCTCAAAGAGCATGGGGTGGTCGATTCTACTATTCATGGGAACCGGCGAATTTATTTTATCAGGGATGAATTTATCCGGGATATTGTCTCGAAAATGGTTGCGGAATCGGGAAAATGACCGGGCCTGCGGGCTTCGCGGGGATTCAGCAATTCCAAATTCAAAAAATGATGAGGTTTAAATGAAAAAATGGTCAAATTGGTTTCCCCATCAGGTGATCCGATAGCGTTACTCCGGCAATTTGGCCATTTTTTTACCATGTTTTCCCCTTTAGTAAAGCAATTCAAGGTTGTTATGAGGCCAAAAGATGCCCGAAAGATGCAGTGCGGGGTCCGGTGCCGCGGGAGCGGCAAGGGATACCCCAGGGGCGGACACTTGACCGAAGCGGCGGAGCCGCAAGCGTGGCAGTCCCAGGGGTATCCCCGTCAGGACCCCCGGTATCTTTTTTAGGCGTCTTTTGGAGTTCGGAATAGTTAAACTTGGAATTGCTGGCGGGGATTTATCCCGCCTGTTGTTCCTGAATAAATTTTCTTTGAATCATCGCGGCCCTGTTCATATAGTGAATCGTAACAAAGAAGGCGATTCCCAGGAGGTAGGTTATCCCAAGAACGATAAGAGACAGGCCCCCGGACAGCTTTACCGATATAAAGACCAGGAGCCCCAAAACAAGCTGTAATCCGTATAATATCCCGTCTACTTTTTGGGCATCTAAGCCAAGATTCATCAGTTTATGATGGATGTGGAACTTATCGGGACTGTCGATGCGCCTGCCGTCCCTGGTCCTCCGCCAAACGGCGGCGATGGTATCGAAGATGGGGATAATCAAAAGCGCCGCCGCATAGGGGAGGGGCAGAACCATGCGGGCGTCTCCTCCGGTAATCAGGGGGAGCAGGGCCAGGATAAACCCAAGAAATTGGCTTCCTCCGTCCCCCATAAAGATCTTTGCCCTGGGGAAGGGCATATTAAAAATAAGGAACCCTCCTATGGCGGCGGCAAGGCAGATACAGAGGAGGGTTACGGAACCGGTAGAGGAGGATGCAAAAATAAGGGCATATGCAAGGCTTATCAGGACCGAGATTCCCCCCGCAAGACCGTCTACCCCGTCGATAAAATTCACCGCATTGGTTAAACCCACGATCCATAAAAAAGAGACGGGATACCGCAGCCAGCGCAATTCCGACAAGGCGTCCAGGTTAAAGAAAACCAACCGATGGAAGGTATAATCCGGAATAATCACACAAAACCCCGCAATAATCTGAACCAAGAGTTTATAACGGGGCGCCAGGGGACGAAAATCATCTAAAACGCCGAATACCAGGACCAGAACCATTGCAATAAGGGGAGGGAAAAACCGCAGCCCGAAGTACTCCTCCGGGGCTAAAAAGGCTATAATGAAGGTTACCATTATAAAGGCCGAGGCAAATCCGATACCCCCCAATCTTGGAACATCCCCGGTATGTATTTTCCTTTCATCAATTTTGTCATACCAGGATTTTTTATGGGATAAGTGGAGTACCAGTGCCACAATAATAAAAGAAAGAACAAAAGAAAAGGTGATTGCGCTCAACCGCAACAACATAAAAATCATGCTCCTCATCAACCGAATAGATAAAAAAATCTAATCCAGTGTATCACAAAAAATAGAAAATACAATCTGGTTTTACCGAATTCCATGTAATATAATGAATTAACATATTTTGTCAAAATCCGTCTCTCATGCAAAAAAATATATTTTGAAAAAGGAGCATGTTCCAAAAGCTGAAATTTTGGAACAGCTTCAAAGTCTTCTCTATTATACTCGAATATGGATTTCTGTCAAATAAGTAAATCAATCTAAAAATGACCTCATTGTTTTGACAAAAAGGATCATCTTAATACGGTACAGGAACAATGAGGTCATTTTTTACCATACCATACCATACCCTGTTTTTTGCAGTGATTCAGAGTTTTTGCGAGGAGGAAAGACCCCCGGAAGATTTTATAGGCGTCTTTCCTTTTTTGCCTGTTTAAACTTTGAATTGCCGGAAAGGACCGGCGCTATCTTGATAAAGAGGCCGAAAAATCGTATGAAGAACCCAGGAGCAAGCTCCTGGGTTCTTCGTTGGATAGGAAATTGCGGACCGCAGGTCCGATAGTATTCTCCCCCGCGAACCGGTGGAGCGGGTTCTTGGGGCCATACCCCGATCCAAAAGGTGGTTTACAACATTTTCGGTGGTGGTAAATTTTCCGGGCAAGCGCGAACCGAAGGTTCGACGGGGTATGGACCCCGGCTTCCAATCAATTTTGTGGTGATTGAGCCTGTTCCAAAACTAATTTACTGTGCGCTAATGCGCACGGTTTTGGAACAGGCTCTTGGAAAAACCGGTCAAAAGCCCCGGTTTTTCCCTTAAATCTAAGGAAGCTGTTCCAAAAACTGAAGTTTTGGAACAGCCTCT
>JAIRMO010000190.1 GCA_031258625.1 Spirochaetaceae bacterium
TTGTACTTCTGGGAGTAGAGGCCGAAGGGTTCCACATGAATGCCGTAGAGGAAGGCCAACGCTGCCTTCCAGTCATCGTTGGATTCAAGATAGGGTATGTGTTGAAAATAGTTGGCGTCCAGTTCACCGGAAATCAGGGCCGTATTGGGTACGATATAATCGGTAAATTCCACCACCTCCAGCCTGATCCCCTGGGCGGCCAGATCGTCCTTTATCAGATTAAGCAGTTCCGCATGGGGTATGGGGCTTGCGCCGACCTTCAGAACGGTAGTTCCCGCCTTTTCTCCGCTACCCCTGGCGGCCACGGGCTGCACAAAGGCGAGGGCCAGGATAAGCGCCGCGGTTATCGCCAGGGCGCCCGGTACGGAAAACCGCTGTTTTCCGTTGAATACAAATTGTATTCTTTTTTTCATATAATCCTCCTTGGATTTTTTATATTCAGCGGGGTTATCGGTAAAATCCGATAACCCGCCAATATACCTTTTTACCGCTTTGAAAGCAGCAGGCGGCTTACCGCGGTTCCGCTCAACTGAACCCCCTCTACGAGAAACAGGATCACCACCACGGCTCCGGCGGTTACATCCATCCTGAACCGGTAATAACCGTAACGGATCGCCATATCCCCAAGTCCTCCGCCGCCGATTGCCCCGGCCATGGCGGAATATCCGATGAGGTTGATAATGGTCAAGGCCAATCCCGAAATAAGCGCGGGCAGGGCTTCCGGTACCAGTACCTTGTAAATGATCTGGAAATTGGTCGAACCCATGGCCCGGGCCGCCAGGAGGCATCCCGGGTCTACCTCCTGCAGAGCCGATTCCACCACCCTCGCCACAAAGGGAGCTGCGGCAATGGACAGGGGGATGACCACCGCCGTGGGCCCGATGGAGGTCCGAATAATAAACCGGGATAGGGGCATGAGGAGTATCATCAAAATGATGAAGGGAAATGAACGGAACAGGTTCACTATCCGGGAAATGATATTGTAAATGGCCCTCCGGGGTATCAGCCCCGGAGGTGAGACACTGTACAACAAAATTCCCAGGGGAAGGCCCAAAAGGCACGCAAAAAATGTGGACGCAAAGGTCATATAGATGGTTTCCACTGTTGATTTTGGCAGAAGTTCCAGGACCTCCATGATATTGAAAGCGCTCCGCATACCCCATCTCCTTTGTTGTTTTCGATCTTGTTATTTTATATTAATCATATGTATTTAATATGATTAATTTGTTTTTGTCAAGTATGAAGGTTGACATTTAAAATTGGAATTACGATGAGGTAATTACTAGCCCTGGTAAAGATTATTCCTATCCGGTATACTGTTTTTATGATTTTGCGGGATTTTGCCCGGGATGTGGCCGAACTTTGTTTTCATACCCCCCTGGTTCCGGGGCGGCCCCTCCGGTGGACTATTATCGCCAATCCTACCGCAGGGGGCTTTACCATCCGGTCCCGGTGGAAAAAACATCGGATCGCCCTTAAAAACGCCCGGGAAATAGCGGGGAAGAATCCCCGGCGGGATAATGCCGGGCCTTCCCGCACCGCCCGGGAAGAAGACCGGGGTTCCGGCGATTTGGGTAACCTGGGGCTCGTCCCCACCCGGGGGCCGGGCCATGGGGGGGGAATCGTCAAAGCCCTGTTGGACGAAGTCCGGGCCGGAGCGGATACCGATTCCTCCTTCCACCTCGTCATTACCGCCGGGGGGGACGGTACCAGCCTGGAAGCGTTGATCCCCCTCTTTGAGGCCCCCCCGGTCCTCCGTTCCCGGTTTGCGGTCCTCCGCCTCCCCATGGGAACCGGAAACGACGGCGCCGATGCCGGGGAATTAGACCGGGCCCTGGAACTTCTCATTTTTCCCACCCGGATCGAGGGGGCCCGGGCGCTACGGCTTACTACCCGGACCCCCGGCAAAGGCCCCTTTCTGGCCTTTAACATCCTCTCCGTAGGGCTGGACGCCTTTGTTACCCACATGACCAATAAAATGAAGGGGAAGCTCCCGGGGGATTCCTATAAATTATGGGTGGATATCGCGTCCCTCCTCTATGACCGGCTTTACCGGGTCGGCCCCCTGGAGGTCAGCGCCTTTGACGGAACGGGCCGGATGGTGAAGACCTTCCGGGAGCCCCTCCTGTTATTAGCCGTAGGGGTCAGCGGCCGCCGTACCTACGGTTCCCACAAACACATCCTCCCCGATGACCGGAATGTCTGTGGGGTAAAACAGATGCCCCTCCTGCGAAAGGTGGCCCTCAAGGGGCTTTTTACCACCGGGGGCCATATTGATAAACCCGAATCGATCCTGTTTACCGCGGACCGGGTGGAATTCCGGGGGGAATACCCCATCCTGGCCCAGATGGACGGGGAGGCGGTACTCCTCACCCCGGAAGATTTCCCCGGAACCATAGAACGTACCGATCCGGTAATTCCCATTCTCAAACGGATCTAAGGAGGCGTTTTAATGGTACAGGTGATAAACCGGGGGATCTATCTCTTTAAGGGGAGGGAGATCCTTGAGGATGTTCCCGAAAATCAAGGGCTTTTACAACGGCGTTCCGCCCTTCAGGATGAAGGACGCCGGGGAACCATGGCCTATGGGGTGCTTCAGGCCCATAACAAAAGCGGAGACGAACATAACCTGGAACTGCGGTTTGACGCCCTGGCGTCCCATGACATTACCTTTGTCAACATCATCCAAACCGCCCGGACGAGCGGCCTTGAACAATTTCCCCTCCCGTATGTATTGACCAATTGCCATAATTCCCTCTGCGCCGTCGGGGGAACCATCAACGAGGACGATCATATGTTCGGCCTTTCCGCGGCAAAAAAATACGGCGGAATTTACGTGCCCCCCCACCTGGCGGTGATCCATTCCTATATCCGGGAAACCCAAGGGGGCTGTGGCAGGATGGTCCTGGGGAGCGACAGCCATACCCGGTACGGGGCCCTGGGAACCATGGGGGTAGGGGAGGGCGGCGGGGAGCTGGTCAAACAACTCCTGGGCCGGACCTATACCATGGCCTATCCCCCAATAATCGGGGTCTGCCTTTCGGGGAGGCCCCGGTCCGGGGTAGGCCCCCAGGACGTGGCCCTGGCCCTGATACGGGCGGTTTTTAAAACCGGGTTTGCCAAAAACAAGGTCCTGGAATTTTTCGGCGAGGGGATTGGTTCCCTTTCCGCGGATTTCCGCTTTGGTATTGACGTGATGACCACCGAAACAACCTGCTGGTCCTCCCTTTGGGAAACCGACGACTGTATCCGGGATTACCTTGCCCAACATCACCGTTCCGGGGAGTATGCCAAAATGACCCCGGCGGATACGGCCTACTATGACGGTCTCATCCGCATCGATCTTTCGGCTATAAAGCCCATGATCGCCCTGCCCTTTCATCCCAGTAACGCCATTGAAATCGACGCCCTGCTGGAAAATCCCGGGGATATCCTCCGCCGGGTGGAGGAGGACGGTGCGGAACTCCTGGAAAATCGGGAGGTTCCCCTGAAACTCACCGATAAGGTCGATAAAAAGGGCCGGATTTGGATCGATCAGGGGGTAATCGCCGGATGCGCCGGGGGAACCTACGAAAACCTCATGGCTGTCGCGGCAATACTCCGGGGGAGCGGTCCCGGGAATCCCGGTTTTGCCCTGTCCCTCTATCCCGGCAGCCAGCCGGTGATGCTGGAACTGGCAAAAAACGGGGCCCTGGGGGATATTATTTCCGCCGGGGGGGTGATCCGGACCGCTTTCTGCGGCCCCTGTTTCGGCGCCGGGGATGTCCCCGCCCATGGGGGGCTTTCCATCCGCCACACCACCCGGAACTTCCCTAACCGGGAGGGGTCCCGGCCCATGGACGGCCAGACGGCCTCGGTGGCCCTGATGGACGCCCGGAGTATCGCCGCCACCGCCCGGAACGGGGGGTACCTCTGTTCCGCCGCAACCCTGGATTTTGAGGAACAATTCCCCCCCTACCATTACGACGACAGTCCCTACAAAAACCGGGTCTATAACGGCGTGGGGAATCCCCGGGGGGATACGGCCCTGCATTACGGCCCCAATATTACCGATTGGCCCCCTATGGAGGCCCTGGGGGAAAACCTGCTCCTCAAAATAGCCGCCTATATCACCGATCCCGTAACCACCACCGATGAAATTATCCCGTCCGGAGAAACCTCCTCCTTTAGGTCCAACCCCGTGGGGCTTGCGGAGTTCACCCTGTCCCGAAAAGACCCCGGTTATGTGGGCCGGGCAAAGGAGATACGGCGGGCGGAGGCCCAAAGGCTTTCCGCGGTACGTCGAGAAACACCGTCCGCAGGGGAGGGCGGACCGGTCTGGGAGGAAATCGCCGGTATTCTGGAGCAATTCCGGGCTATTGAAGGGATGGATGCCCGGGGATACGCCCATATCCAAATCGGCTCGGCGATTTTTGCCCGTAAACCCGGGGACGGAAGCGCCCGGGAACAGGCGGCAAGCTGCCAGCGGGTTCTGGGGGGGGTGGCCAACTTTGCCGGGGAATACGCCACGAAACGGTACCGGAGCAACCTTATCAACTGGGGGATCATCCCCTTTACCCTGGAAGGGGATCCTCCCTTCAACCTGGGGGATTATGTGTTTATACCCCGGATACGGGAACGTATCGCGGAGGGCGGCTCCTCTTTTACCGCCTATGCGGCCGCCTCCGGAAAGATCCTTCCCTTCTCCCTCACCATACCGGAACTCACCTCCCCGGAGGCGGAGATCATCCGGGAGGGGTCCCTCATAAACTACAACCGTAAAAGGACGCCGGGGGCATCGATCACCGCTCATTTCTAAGGATGAAATGTCCGGGAATTCGCTTGACATATTATCAAAACTGATTTATATTTAACTGGTTAGACCAGAATACCAGTTATGGTTCGATTATTTACAACTGTGGAAAATAAAGGGGAAGATAAAAACAAATTGAACAGCCGGTCTTCCATAGAAGCGGAACCGATAGAAAGAATTGTCTTAATTGATCAAATTATTGGCGTCATTAAACGGCAGATTTCGGAAGGTAAAATTAAACCGGGGGACAAAATTCCCGGAGAAAGAACCCTGTCGGAACTGTTTCATGTCAGCCGGACCTCAATACGGCAGGCCCTGAAAGCGCTTGACGTATTGGGGGTACTGGATATTAGGCATGGTTCCGCTACAACCCTTAACAAAGACATCTCAAGTCTGCTGATAAACCCCCTCAAATTCATGTCGATTTTGTATAATGTGGAAATCCCCGAATTCTTTGAGGTTCGCAAAACTATCGAAGTTGAATTGGCCAGGAAAGCGGCGATCCACGCAACAGAAGAAGACATTAATATAATGAAACAATGTCTCAACAAAATGGAGGACAATATAAACAATCCGGACATATTTCTTTACTCGGAGAAGTATTTTCATGAATGTGTCTTTACCGTTTCCCGAAACAGACTTCTAACTGCCATGATCAATTCGTTAAATACAATTTTAATCGGCAGCAGACAGGAAAGTATAAAAACCTTTACGGATCTGCGGGAATCCTTCAACCAGCATCTTGATATTTTTAAGGCTATTGAAAAAAGAGAGCCCGAAAATGCCGGCCAGGCCATGCTGGCACATATTGAAGATGTGGAAAGGCGGCTTTGTACTATTGATTCGGATTATTTACAAAAGGAACTAAACAAGGTTGTTATCGGGTAGGTCTCCGGCCGGTAATCCAGCTATCAAAAAATTGAGGATCCTCTTCTCTATGATAGTCAAGCTGAAATCTGACGGATGTTAAAAAATGGGGTTATTTAAAATGCGATGGTCCGGAGAACCATGACTTGGATTTAAGGGGAAAGGCGGGTTTCGCTTAATTTTAGGCTTAACCGCTTTTCCAAAAACCGGTTTCAAAACCGGTTCAATATCAACTTTTTGGAGGAGAACGTTTATGGTAACAAAGTACGTACCGGAACCGTTCCGCATAAAAATGGTGGAACCCCTTCGTATGCTGACCCGGGAAGAGCGCGAAAAGAAAATCGCGGCGGCTCACTACAATCTTTTCTATCTAAAGAGTAAAGATACGTATATTGACCTTCTGACAGATTCGGGAACCAACGCCATGAGTCAGTTCCAATGGGCGGGGATGATGGAGGGGGATGAAGCCTATGCGGGGGCGTCCGGTTACTACAATCTGATCGACGCCGCCAAAGATATCTTTGATTATGGTTATATCCAGCCGGTACACCAGGGCCGTGCCGCCGAGAAAGTGCTGCTTCCGCTCTTCTTGTCCGATGGTAAATTCGCTATTTCAAATATGTTTTTTGATACCACCAGGACCCATGTCATTTTATCAGGCGCCCGCCCTATCGACTGCGTGGTACCGGAGGCCCTGGAGCCCTCCAAACGCGTCCCCTTTAAGGGTAACATGGATGTGGATCGGCTCGAAAAGCTCATCAAGGAACACGGGCCCGAGAATATCGGTCTTGTGGTGATGACCATCACGAACAATTCCGCCGGAGGTCAACCGGTTTCGGCTCAAAACATCCGGGAGACATCGGCGGTCTGTAAGAAGTATGGAATCCCCTTTGACATCGACGCGGCGCGTTACGCGGAGAACGCCTATTTTATCCAACGGGACGAACCGGGTTATGCGGATAAGTCTATCAAGGAAATCATACGGGAAGTTTTCAGTTATGCGGATATGTTTACCATGAGCGCAAAAAAAGACACCATTATCAACATGGGCGGCATGATCGGCGTGAAGGACGCGGATCTCAACGAAAAACTCATCCTTGAAATCAAGTCCCGGTGTGTTGAATTCGAAGGGCTGTACACCTACGGCGGTCTTGCGGGCCGGGATTTGGAAGCCCTGGCGATAGGTCTTTACGAGGGGCTTGACGACAACTACCTTCGTTACCGGGTGGGTCAGATGGAATACCTGGCGGCAAAATTCGATGATGCCGGTATTGCCTATCAATCGCCGGTTGGGGGGCATGGGGTGTTTTTGGACGCCCAGGCCATGTTCCCCCATATCCCTTATACCGAGTACCCCGCTCAGGTCCTCTGCGTTGAGCTTTACCGGGAGGCGGGGATCCGCTGCTCTGACGTCGGTTCGTATCTGCTGGGTAATGACCCCGACACGGGGAAACAACTCAAGGCCGACTTTGAGTTTTCACGGCTTGCCGTTCCGCGCCGGGTGTACACCCAGGCCCATCTGGACGTAATAATCGAGGCGGTAATAGAAGTCAAAAAGCGCGCGTCGAACATAAAACACGGATTCCGCATTGTTTGGGAGCCTCCGATTCTGCGGCATTTTCAGGCGCATCTTGAGCCAATTGGGGCATAGCCCCTTTCCTCACCCCCTTCGGGGCCCCTATAGGGGGGTTCAGGCCCCCGAAGGGGGGCTTGCACTCAAAACGGTGCTAGGCCCCTAGGGGGATAGAAAAGGGGCTATGCCCCTTTTAATATGCCTTTAAGGCAATACACATCCTCAACCCCGTCAACGAGGATACCCCCCATGCCGAGTTCCAGGGGAGGGGCTATGTCAAAATCATAACGGTCCCCCAGGGCGATACATTCCCCGGGGGGAATTCCCAGGGTTTCCAGGGCTTTAAGAAAGGGGGCTTGGTGGGGTTTTGATACCTTGCAGGTATCAAGGCCCACGATAACCGTAAAAAATTCCACAACCCCCAGAACCGCGAGGGTCCTTTGGGCCACCGACACCGGATTGTTGGTAACCAGGGCGAAGGAAAAGCGGGACGCCAAAGATTCGAGAGTTTCCCGAAGAACCGGATCCGGCTTGAGGTATCGGGAAGGTTCGTAGAGCTCTTCCCGCCAGCGGATATTCTCTTCCAGGGAAACACCAAAATTTTTGAAGGTATTGGTAAGGCTGATGTTTTCCCCATGGGTCTTGACCCAGGTATTCCGGTAGGCGTCTATATCTTCTTTCATAAGCTCGAAACTACGGCCGCGGAGACGGGCAAGCCGCCGGATGGGCAGGTCAATTTGATCCCCGGCGTATTCCGGGCTGGTGTAGAGGGTTGAGTCCATATCAAAGATCAGGGCGGAACATACCGGGGGGATTCGATACACCTTCATGCCGGGAAGCTCCGGGCTTTTTCCCTGAGTTCCCGGTAAGCATGGAACCGCTCGGTATAACGGGATACGCCCCCCGGGGAAGGGGTGTAGGATTCGGTAAAACGGATCATACCGGAAACCGCCTGGGACAGGCCGGAATATTCCCCCAGGGACCGGGCCGCGACACAGGCGTCTCCCGCCAATTCTCCGTCCCGTATCTCCGGGACGAGGAGGGTACAGGCGGTAATATCCGCCTTGAGCTGGTTCCAGCGGGGGTTTTTGCTCTGTCCCCCGGAAAGCCGCATCTCCTTTATGGAAAAACCGCGGCCGCTGAAAATTTCCAGGGCATCCCGGACCAGGAACCCCAGGGCCTCCAAAACCGCCTTGCCGAACCCGATCCGGTCGGGGAGTCCCGGACCGGCCATAAAAAGATCCGCCGCCTGAGTACCGGGAGATGACAGGGGCGGAAAAAAAAGACCCTCCCCGGAGGACAGCGCCGAACCGGAAACGGGTTTTTCGATGAGTTCCTCCAATAATTCATTATACCCCCGATCGGTCTGTCCGGTGAGTTCCCGGTACCACTCGAAAAGACGGCCCGAAACCGGGAGGACGGCTCCCAGATTCCAAAATTCTCCTTCCACATGGGGCAGGGTCCTCAGCCCGGCGGCATAAACCGGGCCGGGGGTACAAAGGTTGATCCCCTCGGAGGTTCCCCCCCGGTCGCAGACTATTCCCGGCGCTACCGCCCCGACCCCGATAAGGGCCATGATGAAGTCCGGCCCGCCGGCTATGAGGGGAATTCCCCGGGGAAGGCCGAAATACGCCGCGGCTTCGGAGGAGACCTTGCCGATGGGGCTCCCCAGGGGCGCAAAGGGGGGGAATTTGTCCTGATCCAGGCCGAATTCTTGGCATTGGTCTTTGTCCCAATAGTAGGGTTCGTACAGCGGGGAGGGGAGGACGGTTACCGGTTCCGCCCCGCACCGGAAGGAGAGCCACT
>JAIRMO010000195.1 GCA_031258625.1 Spirochaetaceae bacterium
CGGACCTGTCTGGCGACCGCTTGTTTTTCTTTCATAGTTAACCCCATGTTGACCTCCGGTAACTGTTGGTACCGGATAGTCTGCCTTAATTTGGGTTACTTTTTCAATGAGGCAACGCGGAGTCTGGACATTCTTTTTACTTTATGCCATAATCTCGTATGGAAGCCCGTAATATTTTCCGCAACATCTCGCCCCTGGACCACCGTTATTCGGTGTCCGAGGAGGCGCTTTATAATACGCTGGTTCCCTGGCTCTCCGAAGAAGCCGCGATTTCGGCCTGTGTCAAGGCCGAAATCGCCCTGATTGCCGCCCATCTCACCCTTCGGGGGGGGCTGACCGGGGAACTCAGGGAGGCTTTGGATAAGGCCGCCCGGGGGGTGGACAGCGCGGAGGTTTATGCCGAGGAAGAAAAGACCCGCCACAATATCCGGGCCCTGGTAAACGTCCTTAAAACCAAGGTGCCCCCGGAAACGGCTCCCCTGGTCCACCTGGGGGCTACCAGTGTGGATATCCTGGATACGGCTTTGTCCTATAGAATCCGGGGGGTAACCCGGGAGGTGGTCCTGCCGGCCTTGCGGAAACTGGAGCTGCTCCTCTGCGGGTTTGTCGAAAAAGAGGCCGAAACCCCCCAGGTCGGCCGGACCCACGGTCAGCACGCGGTCCCCATCACGGTGGGCTTTGCCCTGGCGGAATACGTCTCCCGGCTGGGTAAATCGATCCTCAAGATACAAGACCTTTCCGGGCAGTTAAAGGGGAAACTCGCCGGGGCTGTGGGGGCCTATAACGCCGCTTCCCTGATCGTCCCGGACCCGGAGGAGCTGGAACGCCTGTACCTGGCGGAATTGGGCCTGGAGCCTTCGGAACATTCCACCCAACTGGTGGAGCCCGAATACCTGCTCCGGCTGCTGCTGGAATTCAACCTGGCCTTTGGGATCATCGCCAACCTGGCGGACGACCTCCGGAACCTTCAACGTACCGAAATTGGGGAACTCCGGGAGGGGTTTGCCGCGGATCAGGTGGGTTCTTCCACCATGCCCCAAAAACGGAACCCCTGGAATTCGGAACACGTCAAAAGCCTCTGGAAGGCTTTTATGCCCCGGGTTATCACCTTTTTCATGGACCAGATCAGCGAGCACCAGCGGGACCTCTCCAACTCGGCAAGCCAGCGTTTTATCGCCGATTACGTTACCGGTTTTTGCCTGGCGGTGAGCCGGATGACCGCCGTCATTGAGGGCCTGGGGGTGGACCGGGAACAACTTCTGCGTAATTTACGGGGGGGTGGAACCGGGAGTCCGGGTGGAATCGGGATTCCAGGTGGAACCGGGATTCCTGGCGGAATCCTGGCGGAACCGGCCTATATACTCCTGGCGGAAAGCGGCCTGTCCGACGCCCACGAGCGTATCCGAAAACTCACCCTGAAGGCGGAAAAGGAGGGTCTGAGCTTCGCCCAGGCCCTGGCGGGGGAACCGGAACTCCTCGCCCGGATCGGGGAACGGCTGGCGGCCCTGGGCCTGGTCCCTTCGGCGGACAAGGCCCTCTCGTTTTTCGAGCGGCCCGAGTTATACCGGGGCCTTGCGGTTAAAAAAGCGCGGTCCATTGCCGCGAAATACCGGAAATTAATAGGAGTTGGTATTAACGCTTCGCGTTAATATTCGATTAGACGGCGGCGGCGATTCCGCCGCCTTTTGATAGGAGTTAATCATGTTTAAAGAAGCCCTTTCCTATGATGACGTCCTCCTCCTGCCGGGGTATTCGGATATACTCCCCCGGGAATGTGAGGTTAAGACCGTTCTCTGTGGGGATATAACCCTGAATATTCCGATCCTTTCGGCGGCCATGGATACGGTAACCGAAGAAAAGCTGGCCATCGCCATTGCCCTGGAAGGGGGGGCCGGGGTCATACACCGGAACCTGAGCCCGGAGGCCCAGGCCCAGCAGGTTGCCAATGTAAAACGTTACCTTAACTGGGTCATTGATTCGCCGGTTTCCGTTGGGGAGGGCGCTTCGGTTAAGGACGTGAAGGGCCTGATGAACAAATTCCGGGTTTCGGGCCTGCCGGTGCTGAATAGCGACAACCGGCTCGTGGGGATTATCACCGGCCGGGATCTCCGGTTCTGCCGGAACGATTCCCTTTCCGTAACGGACGTGATGACCAAAGACCCCGTTGTGGAGCAGGGGAAGCCCACGGTGTCCAGCGCCCGGGAGAAATTCGACCGCCACCGGATTGAAAAACTCCCCGTGGTGGACGCCGAAGGGCGGCTTACCGGGCTTATCACCGTAAAGGACATGGAAAAACACGACCGGTTCCCCGTGGCGGCCACGGACAAGGGGGGGCGGCTCATCGTGGGGGCCGCGGTTTCTCCCCAGGATTACCCTGAGCGGCTGCCCCTCCTTAAAAACGCCAAGGTCGATTTCGTGGTCCTGGATACCGCCCACGGGGACACCAAAAACGTCATGGAAGCGGTGGCGGGGATCAAGAAAAAATTCGACATCCCCGTGATCGGGGGGAATGTGGCGTCCAAGGAGGGGACGAGGCGGCTCATTGAGGCCGGGGCCGACGCGGTCAAGATCGGTATCGGCCCCGGTTCCATCTGTACCACCCGGGTTGTGGCCGGCGTGGGGGTGCCCCAGTTTACCGCGGTCTGGGATTGCGCCGAGGAGGCGGCCAAATCGGAGATCCCCATTATCGCCGACGGGGGAATCAAATTTTCCGGGGACATCACCAAGGCCATAGGCGCCGGGGCCGATGTGGTGATGATCGGCAACCTCTTCGCGGGGCTCAAGGAGGCCCCGGGGAGTGAGATCATCTTTGACGGCCGGATCTACAAGGAATACCGGGGCATGGGGAGTTTGGGGGCCCTCAATGAGGGCGCCGGGGACCGGTATCAAATCGGCAAGGACGAAGTCCCGGTTCCCGAGGGTATTGAAGGCCGGGTACCCTACAAAGGGGAACTGCGAAGCTACCTGCAGCAGCTTGTTTCGGGCCTCCGCAAGGGCATGGGGTACTGCGGCTGCAAAACCATAGCCGATCTCAAGAAGTACCGCGGGTTCATCAAAATCACCGCCGCGGGCCTCCGGGAAAGCCATGCCCACGACGTAACCATCACCCAGGAAGCGCCGAACTACAGCAGGGCCTGAGTTCGGCCTAACCGGTTGAAACCGCCCCGCGCGCCTTACCGCAGCAAGGCGTTGATCGCCTGGGCTGCCCGGCGGCCCTCTCCCATGGCGAGGATCACCGTGGCGGCCCCCAGTACGATGTCCCCCCCGGCGTAAACCTTTGCCAGGGAGGTTTTTTGGGTTTCGTCCACGATGATCCGGCCCCGTTTGTCCGCCTGGAGGTTCGCCGTGGTTCTGGTGAGCAGAGGGTTGGATTCGTTCCCCAGGGCCACGATCACCGTGTCGCAGTCAAAGGCGTATTCCGATCCGGCTATGGCCACGGGGCTTCTCCTGCCGGAAGCGTCGCTTTCGCCGAGTTCGTATTTGAGGAGTTCCATTCCCGTAACCCGCCCCTGATCGTCCCCCAGAAAGCGGGTGGGGTTCCGTAAAAAGTTAAAGACGATACCTTCCTCCATGGCGTGCTCCACCTCTTCGGCCCGGGCGGGCATTTCCTCCCGGGTCCGGCGGTAGATCACGTGGACCTGCTCTGCCCCCAGCCGGAGGGCCATCCGGGCGGCGTCCATGGCAACGTTACCGCCGCCAATAACCGCCGCAATCCGGGAACGGTACATGGGGGTGGCGGCCTGTCCCGGGTCATAGGCCTTCATCAGGTTCGCCCGGGTGAGGTATTCATTGGCGCTGACTACCCCCACAAGGTTTTCCCCGGGACATCCGAGGAATTTGGGGAGCCCCGCTCCCACGCCGATAAAGACCGCGTCGTAGCCATCCCCCTCAAGAAGTTCCGTGATGGTCCGGGTTCTTCCCGCGAGGAAATTGGTTTCCAGCCGGACCCCCATTTTTTTGAGGGTCTCCACCTCGGCCTGAACTATGGCCTTGGGGAGCCGGAATTCGGGGATGCCGTAGATCATCACCCCCCCGGGTTTGTGGAAGGCCTCGAAGATCGATACCTCGTGTCCTTCCCGGGCCGTATCCGCCGCCACGGTAAGTCCCGCGGGTCCTGAGCCGATAATGGCCACCTTTTTTCCGGTCCGGGATTTCACCGCCGGAATGGTGACTTTGCCGTTTACCCGCTCCCAATCCGCCACGTACCGTTCCAGACGGCCTATGGCCACGGCCTTTTCGATATTTTTAAGGCTTTTCCCCAAAGTACATTCGGCCTGGCACTGTTTTTCCTGGGGACAAACCCGTCCGCACACCGCCGGGAGCAGGTTGGTCTCCTTGATCACGTCCGCCGCCGCTTTAAAATCCCCCTTTTGTATTTCCGCGATGAACCGGGGGATGGGGACCTGCACGGGACAGCCCTTAACGCAGGG
>JAIRMO010000236.1 GCA_031258625.1 Spirochaetaceae bacterium
GGAGATTACCAAACCCGGTAGGGGGGGGGGGGGGGGGGGGTAAAGAAATTAAAAATGAACAATGAATAGTGAACAAAGAACAAAGAAAAACGGCCGGGGGCACTTCGCATCTGATTATCCATACTATTTCACCTCTTACTGAAATATACGGAATAAACGCCACAAATTCAATAGAAAATACAAAGGGTCATAGGCCCTTTTATGCCCCCGGAGCGGGGCGGCAGGGAGGAAGCGCCGCTCCCTCCTTCGCCCTCACCGCAAAACAGTGCCTGGCACCGGCTCATTCCTCCTTGCTCATTGTTAATTGATAGCGGTACACTATGAGGTATGGATGGTATGAGCGCCGAAACCAGGGACCCGAATAATTTCCCCTCCCGGGCGCCGGATTGTCTTAAATGCGCCTACTTTAAGGTTACCTGGGACCCGGCCTTTCCCCGATCCTGCGGGATCTTCGGTATAAAATGCCGGAACCTGCCCTCGGCGGAGGTCTATAAAAATACCGGCTGCCATTGCCCCGCCTTTCAACGTAAAAAAGGGCTCAAATGAGGGGGAAAACACCGGGGATCATCTATGTCGTCCAGCCCCCCCTGGTACAACTCAACGGCCCGTATCCCGCGCCCTATTACCTCAAGGCTTTTCTGGACGCCCGGGGGTACCGGACCCGGGTTTTGGATCATTCCATCGGCCTTTTTGAGCGGATCTTCTGTAAGACGGGGCTAAAAAAAATATTCGCCGACGCCCGGCGGATCTATCAAAACCGGGGACGCCCGGCAAAGGCGGGGGAGTATACGCCGGATCTGAGTAACCCCTATATTTTATACCAGACCGAACGGTTTTTATCCGAAGAAGACCGATGGCTTTCCGCCATCGGCCGGCTGGTGCCTTTTTTGCGGGGCCGGGACCGGGAATGGGGCCACCTCCTCACCCTGGCAAACGGGGTCCTCCCCGGGGGGCCCCGGTTTGACGCCTGCCTGGAATCCCTGGGGGGGAACCCCCCGCCGGACGCCGCCCCCCTCCTGGCAAGCAAGCTCCTGGAGGATCTGGCGGACTTTATCGGCTCCGTCCTGGACCCTTCCTTCGGGCTTGTCCGGTATGCCGGGGCCCTGGCTTCGGCGTACCGGGATTTTGCCCCCCTAAAAGACAGCCCGGACCGTTATATCATGGCCGGGTTTTACCGGCCCCTTTTGGATGAACTCTGGGACGGGGCCCTTTCCGGCCGGGGCCCGGAGGAGGCCCTGGTCCTGGCGATCACCATCCCTTTTTCCGGCTGTCTCGCCGGGGCCCTGACCTGCGCGGCTTCCGCCAGGGCCCGTTTTGGGGAAACCTGTACCGTCATAGCCGGGGGCGGGTATGTGAACACCGAACTCCGCTTCCTGGAGGACGAATCCTTTTTCGACTACTTTGACTACCTCTCCTTTGACCGGGGCTACGGTTCCCTGGATGCGATCCTCCGCCGGCTTGGCGGTCCGGGGGAAACGGAACCGGCCCTGTACAAGACCCGGTACTATTCCCGAAAGGAGGGCCGTATCATCGGTTCCCCGGACAGCCCCGGAGACCCCGGCCCGGGGCCTGCCCTGGACCGGGAAGGGGTACGGACCGTGTTCCCCGATTATGGGGAGGTTGATTTCAGCCGTTACCTCTACCCCGTGGACGAAGTCAACCCCATGCACCGGCTCTGGTCCGACGGGCACTGGCTCAAGGCCTATCTGGCCCACGGCTGCTATTGGCGCTCCTGCGCCTTCTGCGACACCGCCCTGGATTATATCCGGGGCTTTGAGCCCGTGGACGGGGCGGCCCTTTTCCGGCACCTCCTGGACCAGGCGGAAAAAACCGGCATCCGGGGGGTCCACCTGGTGGACGAGGCCGCGCCGGTTTCTTCCCTCATCGCCCTGGCGGAACTGAATATGCGGGAGGGGCTGCCCCTGGTTTTCTGGGGAAACATCCGGTTTGAAAAAGCCTTTACCCCGGATACGGCGGCTTTCCTGGCCGCCGGAGGGCTCCTGGGGGTTTCCGGGGGGATCGAGGTGGCGTCAAAAGAGGGCTTCCGGCGGGTCCGTAAGGGGGTTGGCCTTCGGGAGGTGGTCCGGGCTTCCGCGGCCTTCAAGGAGGCGGGGATTCTCACCCACGCCTATCTCATCTACGGATATTGGGACGAGCCCCCGGAGGAGATCATCGATTCCGCGGAGATCCTGCGGCAGCTTTTCGCGGCGGGCCTCCTGGACTCCGCCTTCTGGCACCAATTCATCCTGACCCGCCACTCCCCCGTGTACGCCGAATGGCGGGCGGGGCTTCATCCGGGACTCAAGGTGTCGGACCGCCCCGGCGCCGGGGGGACGGGGAAAATTTTCGCCCTGAACGACCTCTCCTTTGCCGGGGAGGAGGAATTCAACCGTTTCGCCGAACCCCTGGACCGGCTCCTGGGGTCCTGGATGGCCGGGGATACGGCCCCGCCCGTGGAAGGGGCTTTTCCGTTCCCGGTTCCCCCCCCTTCGGTTCCGGCCGATCTGGTGGCGGGACTGCTGGATGCCTATGCCCGGGACCGGGACCAGGAACGGCGGGCCCCTCCCCCGGGAGCCGGCCGGGTTTGTTTCCTGGGGTCCCGGCCCCTGGAGGAGGCCGCCCCGCCGGGGGCCTCCCTGTTCTGGCGTTGGCGTCTTTCGGATCAGCGGCTCCCCCTGCCGGAAGCGGCGGCGGAAAGGGCCGGGGCCCTCTTGGAGCAGGCGGCCCTGCCCGGCGGCCTGGCTCCCCCGGCCTTTTATCAGGAACTGGAACGGCTCCTCGGAAGCCGGGGGGCCAGGGGGGCGTGGCAAAAGTTACGGAACCGGGGGCTGGCGGTTATCCCCTAGGCAAGAGAGAAAAGGCCGCCGAACTTCCGGGGGCGGCAGGATAAACGCATAGAATCGTCTGCCGCCTGTTTACCGCTCTCACAGCAGGGGAAAAGGCTCCCGCGGGAAACGCGCAAGGGATTGGAGCGGAATAGGGTTTGACAGGAAAAACCTGTCAAACCCTATTATAGCGCAAAGCCCGGTTTCCTCTTGAAATTGTCGTGCAAGCGACAACCCATGCGCCGGAAATGCGC
>JAIRMO010000023.1 GCA_031258625.1 Spirochaetaceae bacterium
GCAAAAATAGACGGCGCGGGGGAGATTCAGATTCTGTGGTACATCATGCTCCCCGCCCTTTCCGGGGTTATCGTAACCAGCGCCATTCTGGCGATTTCAGGTTCCCTGAAATCCTTTGATCTTTTATTCGTGATGACCCAGGGGGGGCCCGCAAAACAGACCAGCGTCCTTTCCCTCTATATGTACATCAAGGCCTTTGGGACCTCGGTAAAATACCCCCTGGCAAACGCGATTTCTACCATCATGGTGGCGATTAGCTTTGTGCTGATTGGCCTTACCCAGGCGGTGGAAAAGCGCTTCGGCGGTAAGGAGTAGCGATGGCAATATAGACAGGAGTTTTTCGCTGTACAAGGCGCTTATTTACCTGGTAATACTGATTTTACGGTACTGGCCGTCTACCCCATCCTTTGGCTTATTGTCCGGTCCTTTAAGACCCCCCAGGAACACCTCAGTTCAAGCAAATGGCCCTGCCGAAACTCTGGTTTACCGGCAGCTATCCCTACGCCTGGCGGATGGGTAAGTTCGGGACGTTCATGGCCAACAGCGTGTTTTATACCGCCGTTACGGTGATCGCCGTGGGGCTCTACAATACCCGCCTGGGGTGCTTATCCCCTATATCGGAATCGGCCTTCCTATGGGGGTGTACCCGGGCACGGAATTTAAGAAGGGCATTCCCGACGCTCTTATCGAGTCCGCCCGCATCGATGGGGCCAGGTGTCTTCGGATCTTTGCCAGCATCATCTTTCCCATGTCCGTCCCAGTGGCGATGACTGTGGGATCCTCACCTTTACGGCGACCTGGGCAGATCACCAAAGGCGTGGCCGCAGGCGCGGTAAAAGGTTAATAGACTTGTTCGATAACCCTACTGGCAGGCAGTCAATTATTAATAATAAGGCAACGCTGATTAGCCACACGTTAATCAGCGTTGCCCTAAGCGCCCCGTTTGAGCAGGAGGGCGGCGTCTTCTTTAAAATCGGCGCTGATCACCTGTTCCCGGAGGGTCTCATCCTTGAGGACAGATCCGATGGCGGCAAGGAATTGGATATGGGGGCCGCTGGTTTTTTTGGGGGAGATTACCAGGATAAAGAGCCGGGATTTTTCACCGTCCAGGGATTCAAAATCAACCCCTTCTTTTTTGATCCCCACCGCCACACATATATCCGTTACCGCATCGCTTTTGCCGTGGGGCAGGGCTATGCCGTGTTCCATACCGGTACTCATGGTTTTTTCCCGCCGCAGCACATCCCCCAGGGCCTCATCCCGGTCCAGGAGTTTCCCCTGGGAATCCAGGAGGTTCACCAATTCCGTGATGATCTCCTCCTTGGTATTCCCCGAAAGATCCAGGATGATACAATCGGGGGTGATCAGGGAAAGGACCTCCTCCCGGCTCCGGCCTTGCAGATTGGAGATTTCCTGTTTCATCGCCCTGGGGTCCGATGAATTTTTCAGCTTTTGTATGGTATCATGCAGGCCCAGGATAACTTCGTACACGGCGGTTTTTACCAAGGGCATATCCACCTGACTGGTCTCTATGGTTACGGTACTTCCCGTTTTGGTGATGGAAAGGGCGATATCCCCCTTCCGGGCCTGGGAAAGGCCCTCATCGATATTCATCATCTGCACGTAAAATCCCTCGGCCCTGAGGTCCTTGAGGAGGGTGTCGAGGACCATGCCGGCGATCTCGTCGGAGTGGAATTCCCAGACCGCCGTGGCGGAATCATCCCCTTTCACGGGTTTTTTGGTCCCGGACCCGGAAATTTTGAGGAAAGCGCTTAACAGGGGGGGCGCGGCCAGGGTGGTTGCCAGGGTCATGAGGATGATCACCGCGAAAAGCTGGTTGTCCAGGATCCCCGAAGCAAGGCCGATACCGGCGATGATCAGGGCCACCTCTCCCCGGGGGACCATCCCCGCCCCTATCCGCAGGGCCCCCCGGCCGTTAAAGCCCAGGAGCAGGGCCGGACCGCCGCAGCCGGCTATTTTGGCCAGGATCGCTCCGGCGGTGTACAGGGCCCCAAAGATCAACACCCGGAGGGAGAAAATCTCCCCCACATTGACCATCATCCCCATAACCGCGAAAAAGAGGGGAACGAAAAATTCGTACAGCCCCCGGATCCGCTCCTGAATAACCGCGGCAATGTCGGTCTTGGAGAGGGAAAGCCCCGAAATATAGGCGCCGATGATCATGGCCAGCCCCTGTTTTTCAAAAACACCCGCGAGGATCAGGGCCAGACCCAGGGCGAGGATGGAAAAATCAAAGCTGTGTTTAAAGAGTTTGAGGAAAAGGGCGATCTTTTTTGAAAAAATGAGCCCCAGGAGGGTAAACCCCAGCCAAATACCCAGGGCTTTTCCGGCAATACCCAGGATGCCCGCGGCGTTTAAGGAACCCCCGCCCCCGGTGATCGCCGCCACGATCCCCAAGACCACCGCCAGCATGATGATCCCCAGGACATCGTCAAATACCGCCGCGGCGAGGATCGTCACCCCTTCGGGGGAATCCATCCGTTTATGGTCCGAGAGGATCCGGGCGGTGATACCCACGGAGGTAGCGGTGGAAAGGATCCCCAAAAAAAGGCACCGGGGATCCATAAAAGAACTGTGGAGCAGGGCAACCCCCGTAAGATCCCCAAGGGCAAAGGAAAAAGCCACTCCCCCAATACCGATGACCCCGCCGGCCAGGGAATACCGGAGGAAAAGCCCCAGATCCGTTTCCAGGCCGGAGGCAAAGAGCAGGATAATTGAAGCTACCGTGGCAAAGGCGTACAATTCGGCGCTGACCGCCAAGGCTCCCGGTTCCAGGGGGAAAAATCCCCGGGGGAAACCCGGCAAGGCCAGCCCCCCCAGGGCGTAGGGGCCGATGATGACCCCCGCGAGGAGTTCCCCCAATACCGGGGGAATTCCCAGCCCCTTGGCCAGCCTGCCGCAGATACGGACCGCAAAGATGATAAAACCAAGCTGTAATACCAGTTCCGCCATCCGCTCACTCATACACATGCCCTTTTTTGGAATCAGAACGGTATGACCCGCTCCGGCCGCACTCTCAAATTTGAATTTTGAAAACTTCAAAAACTATACACGATGAACCTGTTCCAACTCCGGTTGGTTTTGGAACTACTTTTATATTAAAAACACTTCAATAGCCGGACGGTTAAGGGCAGGACAAAAGAGGAGTGTCTCACTGAAAAACAAGGGGTCGTATCATGGTAAAGCTCCCCTGAGAAAAGTCCTTGGGCCGTTCGGGAACCCCGCCGATTCCCCGGGTTTTCCCCCTATTTATAGGTAACCATACGGTCCGGGGCATTCCTTCTTGAGGCGCTGCTTACCGCATCGGCGCCCGGGGGCAGGCGTCCTATCCGCACCAGGGCCACGGCGCTGTGGCCGCCGGGAAGTTCCAACTCGGTTTTAAAACGGTTGTTTACGGTGTCCATGGGACCGGTGTAGATCCGGGAACCCAGCCCCAGGGCCTGGGCGGCCAGGTATATGCTTTGGGTCGCCAAGGCGCAGTCCAGGATTTCAGAGCCGTTGGTTTTTCCGTCCCCGGCGGCGGAGATGATGATAAGGATATTCCCCTCGGGCATATTCGGGACAATTCTGCTTGAAAGTGCCCGGTTTTGAACCACCGTAAAATGCCATGGCTGGCGGTTACGGGCGCTGGGGGAACGTATCCCCGCGGCAATGATGGTATCCAGTTCCGTCTTGGTGATGTCCCCGGCAACGAAATTCGCGGCCCCATAGTGGTTGATGATGGGCTCCGCCTTCCCTAAATCCTGGGCGTCCAGATCGGGGCTCCCCCCTCCAAAACCGGGTATACCGGTGATTAACAACAGGAGCAGGATGCCTACCGGACTTTTTTGTTTTTTCATAAATTCCCTCCTCCTATTCAAAATCCGGGTAATACCCTAAAGACGCCGCGACGAGTTATTACCGATACTGTATTTGTTTTCCGTGGGACTGTCAATGGGACGCATCAACATTTAACCCGTTCAGGAATTCCGCACTCAACACTTTACGGTTTGGCAAATTTTTTGAATTCGGAATTACGGTTGAATTCCCCAAAACAACTGAAAATCCCCCGGCTTGTTTTTTATACGGACTTGGTTTATATATAAAAATAATGCGTGTTTTGTCATGGAATGTTAATGGGATCCGGGCGGTGGAACGGCGGGGGTTTGTTTCCTGGCTCAGGGATGAATCCCCGGATGTACTTTGTGTCCAGGAGACTAAGGCCAGGCCGGAGCAGCTTATCCCGGATTTAATCAGTCCCCAGGATAATAGGGGAGGGGTTTACACATCCTATTGGGCCAGCGCGAAAAAAGCCGGGTATTCCGGGGTGGCTATTTACAGTAAAATCCATCCCGTGGAGGTAAAGCCCCTGGGGATAGCCGAATTCGATGATGAGGGCCGGGTTTTGCAGGCTGAATTTAAGGATTTTACCCTGATCAACGCCTATTTCCCCAATTCCCAGGATGCCGGCGCCCGGTTGGGGTATAAGCTGGCCTTCTGTGATGCCATATTGAAATTATGTAACACCCTGGTTTCCCAGGGCCGGCATTTGGTCCTCTGCGGGGATTATAACATAGCCCATACCCCCATTGATCTGGCGCGGCCCAAGGAAAACGAGGGTAACGCCGGGTATCTTCCTGAGGAACGGGCCTGGATGGATACCTTTATCGGGGCGGGGTATGTGGATACGTTCCGTCATTTTCATGCCGGCGAGGGAGGGCATTACAGTTGGTGGTCCTACCGGATGAGCGCCCGGGAACGAAACGTGGGATGGAGAATCGACTATCATTGTGTCGATCCCGGCTTTATGCCCAGGGTCAAATCTTCGATAATCCGTCCCGAGGTGGTGGGTGCGGATCATTGTCCGGTCCAGATAGAGTTAAAACTCCCCAAAAGGGACGGATAAAACAATGCGCCTTAAGTACAACGCCCCTACGGTATTGACCTTTGCTTTTATCAGCGCCGCGGTTTTGCTCCTGACCCAGACCTTGTTCCCCCGGCTCACCGGGACCTGGTTTGTGGTAAGCGGAAAGGGGAGTTTTAATCCCGCCGATTTTCGGAGTTGGATCACCCTTTTTACCCATGTGATGGGCCATGCCAACTGGAACCACCTGGTCTCCAATTTTTCCTTTATCCTCCTCCTGGGCCCCATGCTGGAAACATCCTACGGTTCCCTGTCCCTGTTCCTGATGATCGCCGTTACCGCCCTGATCACGGGTATTCTGAACATCCTCCTTTTTTCCACCGCCCTTTTGGGGGCTTCCGGGGTAGTCTTTATGATGATCCTGCTGGCTTCATTCACCAACTTCAATAAAGGGGAAATTCCCCTCACCTTTATTTTGGTCCTGGTCCTCTACCTGGGCCGGGAATTCCTCAATTCCTTTAACGCCGATGATATTTCCGAATTTGCCCATGTGGTGGGTGGTTTCTGTGGCAGCCTCTTCGGTTTTTTTAGACCCGCCAGACGCTAATCCCGGTATGAGCCTCCCTAGAGCGGCAGACGGACCCGCGATCCGGCGTGGTATTTTGAACGGCGTTTTATTTCAACGGAGGTTCCTTCGACATGAATCATAGGTTTCGGCTTTTTACCGGCCTTCTCGTTTTTTGCCTTGCGGCAGGCGGCGTAGTCCTCTGCCTGGGCGGTTGTAACCGGAAGGAACCGGCCCGGTCCGTGACGGTGTTTTCCGGTTCCTCAGCAGCGCCGGGGGCGGCCGTAACGGATCTGGCGGATTACCGGATCGCCTATTACGAAGCCGCGGCCTGGGCGGAAGAAGACGCCCACGGAACCCTAACGGAAAGTGACGAGCCCTTCAGGATGGCCGATTATGGACCCCGGGGGGAACTCCCCCAGGAGATCCGCAAGCCCTCGATTTATGTGGTTTTTTCCCAGCCCGTGGTTCCCCTGGCAAAGCTGGGGGAACCCATCCGGCAGGACGATGCCGGGGGGCTTTTTACGATAGACCCGCCCCTGGAGGGGGTGTACCGCTGGTACGGGTCCCGGCTCCTCTCCTTTGAGCCGGAGACGGAAAACCTTCCCCAGCGGTCTTATAAGGTTACCCTCTCGGATACGCTGCGGTCCCTGGGGGGGAAGCCCCTGGAAGGGGAAAAAAGTTTTTCTTTTGAGACCGAGGGGCTTTCGGTTTTGTCCTGTTATCTGGGGGACGGGGAGGGGTACGTCAGCCCCCGGAACGCCCCCCCGGAGGAGGCGCGGAACATTACCCTGATCTTCTCCTATCCCGTTAACCTGGAGGAGATAGGCCGGTGGCTGGTTTTCCACGCCGGGGAAAAAACCTGGCCCTTCCGGGTGAGCCGCCCCGCCCGGATCGAAGGCCGGGGTCTGACGGCGGAACAGGGGGTCCTCGTAACCCTCAACGAGGCCCTCCCCATGGATACCGAGGCGAAACTCACGGTTCTGGCCGGGGCCCGGTCGGAACCGGGGTGGCTGGGTTCCAAGGAAGACTGGAATTTCACCTTTCACACCCTCTTGCCCTTTCGGTTTGACGAAATTTACGTCCGGTCCATCACCTCCCCCCATACCAGGGAGGGAGATTCCATACCCATAACCCTCGTTTTTAGCCACCCGGTGGATCCCGCGGAGGCGGAACAATACTTTTTTATAGAAGGAATGCCCCCGGCCGCGGCGGAAAACATCCGCGTTTACGGTACGTCGGTGGTGTTGGACGGCTTTCCCCTGGAATACCGCCACGATTACCAGGTTCGGATCTCCGGGGACCTCAAAGACCTGTGGGGCCGGCCCCTGGGAAAGGCCGAACAGGTCCTGGCCCGGGTAGGGGAAGCCTCAAGTTATGTGTATACCCGGAATACGGGTCCCCGGATGCTGGAGGGGGCCTTTCCCCCCCGGGTGATCTGGGAGGCCCAGAACCCCCTGTCTTTGCGGTTCCTTTCCCGGGCCGCCGCCGGTCCCTATGAACGGGTCCCCCCGGAATCCCTGAAGGCCATGGACCGCTCACAATTCCCCGCCAATTCCAAGCGGTTTTTTATGGAAAACCTGGAGCCTTACCTGGGGCCCGGGGGCCGGGGCAGCGCGGCCATGGCTTGGGACTACGAGGCCCGATCCTCCTGGGGGAAACGGGAGGTCTACCGGGACCGGGATTGGCTCACCGTCCAGGTAACCGATATGGGTATCACGGTCCGGTACGGGTATAACAAGGTCCTGGTCTGGGTTACCCGGCTTTCTTCCGGGGAACCCATCGCCGGGGCCCGGGTAGAACTCCTGGAGGGGACGGGTCCTGTCCGGGAGGGCCTCACCGATGCCCAGGGCCTGGGGGTCTTTGAGTTCCCCGACGGGGCCTTTGTTGCCCGGTTCACCCAGCCTGCAAGCTCCCTCCAGCGGGACGGTTCCGTGGGGAAGGGCCTCCGTATCCGGGTGAGCCAGGGGGGCGGAGCCCGGGCCGGGGGGGATCAGGCGGAATTCATCCCCAACGACAGCCACAATATGTGGCGTTTCGATCTGGAAGCCACGGTTTCTCCTTTTGCCGCGGAGGCCCCCCGGCCGGTGATCTTCCTCTTTACCGACCGGGGTCTCTACCGGCCCGGGGAAACCGTTACCTTCCGGGGTATAGACCGGAACCTGAACCGGGGCCATTTTGAGGTATACCAGGGGCCCTATACTATTGAAGTAAGCAGCGGCGGTTACCAAGCCCCGGAGATCGCCTCCATCCACGGGGTAAGTTCCGGGAATGGGGGAAGCCACGGTTCCTTTACCCTCCCCGCCGACCTGGATCCCGGGGTATATACCATCCGGTATAAACGGGGGGAAGCCGCCTACGCCCTGCCCTTTACGGTGGCGAATTTTGAACGGGCCCGGGTTGCCCTTTCCCTCAAGTTCCCGGACATCCCCTTTTATGCCGGGGAAACCCTTTCCGCCCGGCTTTCCGCCTCCTACCTGGCCGGGGGCGGCCTTTCCGGGGCGGCCTATTCCTGGTATTGGACCAGGGAACCCCGGAACTTTAACCCCGGCGGGGACTGGCAGTATTGGCGCTTCGGCCCGGAACTTTCCGACGGCCGTTCCTTTGTGAGCCGGGGGGAGGGAACCCTGGGGCCCGATGGAAGCGCCGATATAAGCCAGGTCCCCCTCGCGGAGGGGGTTGAGGGGGCCGCCTACCAATATCGGCTGGAAACCGCGGTACAGGACGCGGCCCGTCAGGAAATCGCCGGCCGGGGTTCGGTTACGGTCCACCCCGCTTCCTTCTATATCGCCGCCCGGCTGGATCCAGGTACAACCCCAACGGCTACGGCCGCGGACACCTCCCCTTCGGCCTGGTTTCTGCCCGCGGGAAGCCCCGCGGCGATAAGCTGGGCCCTGCTTTCCCCGGAGGGGGAACCCTACCGGGGGCCGGAAAACTGGCAGGGGGAGCTTGCCTACGAGCTGGTACGGTACGAGTGGAAGCAGGCCCGTCAAGCCGGGGTGGGAGGCCGGGTAAACCTCCTCTGGGAACGGGTCGAAACCGTGGAAGAAGGGGGAACCCTGGAACTCAAGGGGAGCGGCCGGGAGGGCGGCCGGGAGGGCTTTGCCGGGGTCAAGACCTTTACCCCGGGGCAAAGCGGTCAGTGGGAGATCCGCCTCCGGGGAAGGGATCCCCGGAACCGGCCCGTGGTAACCCGGTTCGGCTTTTATGTTTCCGGCGCGGGCTGGGTCCGGTGGGGGACGGACGACGTGGACCACATCAGCCTCAGCCCGGATAAGGGACTGTACGCCCCGGGGGAAACCGCCCGGATCCTCGTCCGCTCCCCCCTTCCCCGGGGGAAATACCTCCTCACCCTGGAACGGGAGGGGATCCTTTCGGAACAGATCATCGAGCTGGATGGTTCCGCCCGAACCATTGACATTCCCATCAACGAAACCCAGGTGCCTCTGGTGTATGTGGCCCTTTCATCCTATACGATCCGGTCCGGGAGCCCCCAAAACAGTTATTATGAGCCGGATCTGGATAAGCCCAAGGGGGTTTTTGGTTTAGCCGCCCTGCGGGTGGATAACCGGAGCCGCCGCTACACCATTGAAATAACCGGTTCCAAAGGGGGTGCCCCAGGGGTCTACGCTCCGGCGGAGGAAGCGGAGGTCCGCCTAACGGTAAGCCAAAACGGCCGGCCCGCGCCGGGGGTGGAACTCACCTTTATGGCGGTGGACCGGGGGGTGGTGGACCTCATCGATTACCATGTTCCGGATCCCCTGGCCTATTTTTACGATCCCCGGAACTTTCCCCTGGGGGTGCGGGGGGCGGACAGCCGTTCCCTGCTTATCGATCCCGTTACCTACGCCCTTTCCGATCTCCAGGGGGGGGACGCCGAAGACGATGCCAAACTGGAGGAACGGAAGGACTTTAGGCCATCCGCGGTTTTTGAGCCGGTCCTGGTTACCGGCCCCGACGGAACGGTAACGGTAAAATTCCGCCTCCCCGATTCTCTGACCACCTACCGGTGTACCGCCCTGGCCGCGGGGCTTGATGCCTTCGGCATCGCCGAACAGGACCTGCGGGTAAGCGCCCCCCTCACCGCCCAGGCCGCCCTGCCCCGGAAACTCCGGTGGCGGGATACGGGGCAGGTCTCCCTGATCTTAACCAACCTGACGGAAAAGGCGGTGCAGGCTTCGGTTTCCCTGGCGGTAGAGGGAACCGGGGCAGAAGCCCGGACGGTTTTGGCGGTGGACGGCGGGGATACAAAAACCCTGACCATAAACCCCGGGGCATCCGAGGAGGCGTCCTTCCGGGTTGCCGCCGTTGGTTCCGGCGAGGCCCGGCTGGTATTCACCCTCCATTCCCCCCAGGTGAACGAGCGGATCCTCCGAAATATCACGGTGGACCGGCCCGTACTCTACGAGACCGTAACCTTGGCGGGGAATTTGGGGGATCAGGTTCCCTTTATTGAGGAAGGGGTCGTGCTTCCCTCGATAATTCCCGAAGGAACCGGCTCCCTTTCGGTTTCCCTGTCCGCTTCCCGGCTTGCCCGGTTAAAGGAGGCGGTGGGCTACCTTCTGGATTATCCCTACGGCTGTCTGGAACAACGTACCGCCCGGCTCCTCCCCCTGATAAGTTTCGCCGGCCACCTGGACGCCTTTGATCTTGCCAGCCCTGTGGAAAATCCCCAACAGCTTATTGAGGAGGAATTGGCGGAGCTTGCCAAAAACAAACTCAGCGATGGTTCCTATCCCTATTGGCCCGGGGGAGAGGCCGGTAATTATTATGTGAGCCTCCGGGTGGCCCATATCGCCGCCCTGGCCAGGGTCAAGGGATATGCCCTTCCCCCTTCCCTGGAAATACCCAAACTCCTTACCTATCTGAGTTCCTCCGATTACGCCCGGCGGTATGTGTCGCGGGACCCCTTTCTTTGGGGTTACGCCCTGTGGGTACGGGCCATGCACGGGGAGCAGATCGGCGGGGAATTGAGCGGCTTTTTGAGCCGGGGGGACGATCCGGGCATATCCGGCTGGGCCTTTGCGGGGCTTGCGGCCCTGGAATTGGGGATGCGGGATTTTGCCCTTTCCGCCCAGGACCGGATCCGGCGTTTTATCCGGCCGGGAACTCAAACCCTGGATCTTACCGACACCTATGAACAAGGGGCCAACTTCTGGGGTTCCGATACGGACCGGTATGCCCTGGCCCTGATGCTCTACCAGGCATTGAGCCCCCAGGACGATATGACCACCCGGCTGGCCAGGGCCCTTTTGGAGCGGCAGCGCCGGGGGATATGGTCCAACACGGCCTCCTCGTTTTGGGCGGTCCTTGCCTTTGGGCGGGTGGCCGATGGGGAGGCGAATACCGTGACCAACCTGAAGGGCCGCCTTTCCCTGGGGGGCGCGGGGAGTACCCTTCGTACTCCCTTGGTTTCCGGGGAATTCGGCTCCTACGGCGGCGCCCCCCTGTTCCGGCTTTTCCCCTTTACCGGGGACCTCCTCCGGGACCTCCCCCGGGACACCCTTCTCCCCCTGCGGATAGAGCGGGAAGGGTCCGGCGACCTCTATTACACCGCGAGCCTCCGGTACGGGGTTCCCGCGGAACTGGTCCGGCCCCGGGACGAGGGCTTGGGGGTGTTTACCGAAACCTTTGACGCCGAGGGCAACCCGGTTCGGGACGGGCGGCTTATCCCCGGTAAAACCTATACCCGCCGGGTCCTGGTCTCCGGCTCCCGGGACCGGACCTTTGTGGCCCTCCGAATCCCGGTGCCCTCGGGGGCGGAAATTGTGGACGCGGCCCTGGTAACCAGCGCTACGGTCCCCCCGGCCCCGGAGGAGGAAGCCCCCCCGGAAACCGGCCGCTTTGCCGCCTATGCCAGACAGTATGCCCCCATCCGGTTCATCCTGGACGATGAGATCCGGTTCCATTGGGATTATTTTCCCCAGGGGAAAGCGGAAGTGGAATTCCGGTTCCGGGCGGTGATGCCCGGGGTCTACCCGACCCCGCCGGCCCAGGCGGAATGTATGTACGAGGAAGAGGTCTTCGGCCGCGGGGCGGGGGAACTGGTCCGGATAGGAACATGAATATCGTCCTCTTTGAAGGCCACGAAATCGGGAAGCCCCTCCCCCGGCGGGATCCCCGGACCCTCCACCTGCTCAAGGTCCTCCGTAAAAAGGCGGGGGACTTCTTTGACGCCGGCGTCCTGGGGGGCTGCCTTGGCCGGGGCCGGATCGAAGCCGTGGGCCCTGATGGATCCCGGGGTCCCGACGGAGCCTGGGGTCCTGATGGAGCCCTGTGGTTTTCCCTGGACCTTCGGGAAGCGCCCCCCCCCCGGGTCCCCATCCGGGTGGCGGTGGGGTTTCCCCGGCCCATACAACTCAGGCGCCTCCTCCGGGACCTTTCCAACCTGGGAGTAGCGGCGGTGGACCTGTTGGGAACGGAGCTGGGGGAAAAAAGCTACCGGGATACCAAACTGCTGGCCGACGGCGGCGCCCGCTCCGCCCTGATCGAGGGGGCGGTCCAGGCCAGGGATACGGGGCTCCCCGGGCTTTCGGTCTACCCCAGCCTGGATGCCTGGCTCGCCGAAAAGCCCTGGGCCGCCTCCGCCGAAACCCCGGGGGAGCGGGGCCCCCTCCTGGCGGCGGCGGATAATGTCCGGCCCGGGGGATCCCTGGCCGCGCTCCCCTTGGTAAAGAGGGGAGTCGTTCTGGCCATAGGCCCGGAACGGGGCTGGTCCGACCGGGAACGGGACCTTTTTGAGGCGGCGGGGTTTATCCGGCTTTCCCTGGGGCGCCGGGCCCTGCGGACCGAAACCGCCTGTACCGCCGCGGTCGTCCTCGCTATGGAGAAAATGGGGGAATTGGGATAATGCCCTCCCAGGCGCCGAAAAAAAGTGACTGACACCCTTCCTTAATTAGACCAGACTCCCGAAACAACAACCTCGCCCTTCAAGGCGAGGTTGTTGTTTCGGTAAGGTATTTGTCTCAGGGCACATACCCTTTAACGCCCTAAAACTTCCCTACCGCAAGGCGGGTTCTTGGGTATGTACCCTTCGCATACAATGAAGAACCCAGGAGCAAGCGCGAACCGAAGGTTCGACGGGGTATGGACCACGCCTTCCAATCAACCGTTGGACTTTTTAAGTCAACCGTATTCACTGTTATCTCCTCACTGTTCCCTATTCACGGCAACTGTTTTCTGACGGGTGTATAGGCTAAACTTGACCCGCAATTCAGGTTTTACCTGTTTCGGGACAGACCTTCCCCCTGAGTGTTTTCGGCTTGCGGAAAAAAAGAAGGGTGATACGGAACCCAGGACGGATTAGTGCCGTTTATCCGGGGCCAGGGGCGGGGAGAAGGGGGAATATGAGGGGAAAAGTGGTTTGGATCGCCGTTTCCCCATACCGGGGTCTGACCCCGATGTCTGAATTCCCATACCAGGGTCTGACCCCATTGCCTAAATCCCCCCGCACCGCTCCGGACTCCTC
>JAIRMO010000070.1 GCA_031258625.1 Spirochaetaceae bacterium
TCCCGGGGAATGACGATATAGGTGGCATCCCCCCCTATGTACTCAAAGGAATACCCCGGCGCCCAGAGGGTTCCCACCCCGTCGGGGCCGGGATAATTAAGGGCCGGCTGAATGGCGAATTTTGAGCCGGCCTTAAAGGCATCGGCCCATTTTTTTCCCACCTTTTCAATAACCCCGCAGAATTCATGCCCAATGATGGACGGCTTTTTGGTCAAATCATACCGAACCCGTTTGTGTTTTTCTCCCTGCATGGCCAGTTTATGGCTGGACATACAGATCGAATCGGATACCACCTTGGCAAGGATCTCGTCTTCCTGAATTTCAGGAAGATCAAATTCCTCAAGCCGGAGATCGTTAACGCCGTAAATGCGTACCGCTTTTGTTTTCATAACTCCTCCCCTCTTAATATCGGCCCGGCTTCCGTTAACCGGTATAGGTTAACCATGCTTCCCGGTAGGGAAATAATTCGGGAATAGTATTTTTTGCCACTTCGCCGTATTCTACCTCAAAATCGCCGGATAGATCCGCCAGCCCTTTTCCCGTTAGGGCCATTTTGGCGGTCATGGCCGCTCCCAGAGCGGTCGCCTCGGCTATGTCGGTAAGAAACACCCGGTTGTCCGGGAGGCTTGCCGAAACCAGGGCATTGTAGGCCTCGTTTTTCCGGAACCCCCCTTCGGTAAAAACCTCCGCCCCCGGCGCCAGGCCGGTCCGTTCCAGGGCGGTGAGGGTCTGCATTACCAGGGATATCCGCAGGACCGCGAAGCCGGTCTCGTAATCTTTAAAACAGGGGGGAAGAACCCTTCCCCGGCTGATATCGTCAAAAGAGTAGGATTCCCCGTCCTCCACAACCCGGGATTTGGACCGGGGAAACTGGCCGGTTCCGGGGGTAAGCTCCGGCAAAAGGAAAAGGGTTTTCTTTTCCAGGATGGAAAGGTACCGGGCTTTATCGTAGGGGGGGAGGTCCTCCCGCTTATGGAGATCCATCAAGACCCTGGACCAGGTTTCAAATTCCTGCCCCCCCAGGAAGATGGCGGTTTTTACCGGCTCCCTGAAGGCGGAAATATTAAAAAAAACCACCTTGCCCAATTCTTCCGGCGCAAAACCGTACTGTTTTACCGGGTTCATGATCACGCACCAGGTCCCGGTGGAATTGAGGACAAACCCGGTTTCTCCCTTTTTGGCGAAATGGGGGAGCAGGGAGGAATTAGAATCGTGGATCCCCAGGGTAACGATGGTATCCCGGGGAAGGCCGGTCTTTTGAGCCAGTTCTTCGGTGATGGTTCCCAGGATATCCCAGGAATTACTCAACTCTCCCGGCATAAGGGAAGAAACCCCGAGGCCCTCCGCAACCGACGAAAAACGCCCCGCAAGCTGGTCCCAGAGGTAGCTGTGGCAGCCCATATAGGTGCCTTCCACCCCGGTTTTCCCGGTAAAACGGTATCCCCAATACTGGGGGTATAACAGGATATGGGCCGTATTTTGAAAGTCCCCGGGGAAGCATTCCCGGGCGAAAAAAATACCCTTGGCGGTGTTGATCATGGCCTTGAGGTAGGGGGTACCGGTCCGGGCCTGGAGTTCTTCGGGACTCCCGAATTGTTCATAAAACCGCCGGTGGAATTTTTCCCCCGGTTCGTGGGTATAATAAATACAGGGAACCGAAGGCTTGCCGTCCCTTCCGACGGCCGTAAAAGTGGCCCCGTGGGTGGTAACCGCTATGGCCTTAACGGGATAGGTCTTGGCGGCCTCCGCGAGCCGGGTGATGAACCACTCCTCCATTGCCTCCAGGTCATGGGCCTCCAAGCCCTCAAATTCTTTGGGCGGAAAAACCCGGTATTGGGCATCTATCTGGGTAAGGGCGTCATCATAGATCGCTACTTTTTTATTGGTCATGCCGATATCAATTACCACGATAGCATATTCCATACGTTCCCCCTTAATGTAACATGACCTGCCCGCCGGTTACGGGAACCGCCTGTCCGGTTTCATACTCCTGTTCTACAAGGTAATAAATCGCCCGCAATACATCGGCGCCGGTACACCCCCGCTTCATGGGTACCTTGGATTCATAAAAAGCCTTGACATCCGCTATGGTCCTTGCCCCCGGAACCTTACCGGCCCGCAGGTATTGGACAAAAAGTCCCTTTTCCTTATCCGACCAGAGGGGGCCGTCAAAAAAATTACCCGGACAGACGGCGTTTACCTTGACATTACATTCCACCAATTCCAGGGCAAAACTTTCGGTCAGCCCGATGCCGCCAAATTTACCCCCCGCATAGGCTCCGTTTTTATTGGAGCCTTCCAGGCCGGACTTGGAATTGATCTGGATAATGTCGGTTGTCCAACCCGGGGCGGTACGGAACTGACGGCAAAAAAGCCGGCCGGCGTATTTTGAAATAAGGAAGAATCCCGTGTAGTTTATATCGGTAACAAATTTGAAAGAGCCCAAGTCCTGTTCCAGGAGGCTTGCCGCCCTGAGTACCCCGGCGTTGCTGATACAGAGATCCAAGCCTCCCGTGGTTTCCACGATCTTGCGGAACATCTCTTCCACCGACGCCTCGTCGGCAACATTAACCGCCACCGCCAGGGCGGCGGTGCGCTTTTCAGCGGCGTTTATCCTGGCGGCGAGGTTTTCCGCCCCCTCCAGGTTGATATCGGCGATAAAAACCAGGGCCCCGGAAACGGCCAGCCCCCGGACTATTTCTTCCCCAAACCCCTGGGCGCCGCCGGTTACGAGGGCGATCTTGTTTTTAACCACCTCCCCCCGGTTTCCGGCATCGGCCCCGGAGGCAATGTCCACTCCATAGTGGGGGATCCGTTCTTCCAGAATAGAAGCATCCCCTTCTTGAGCCCGTTTCCGGACAGCATCCAAATCCCGGTCAATCCAAAATACCGCTTCGGGTTTGTCCTCCACCTTAATAACGATACAGGTGGGGTGTTTTTTTACCGGCGGTTTTTGTGTAATCACCTCCGCCCCGGAGGGAGCCATTTCAAATTCCCAGGCGGCATAAGCCTCTTGAAGGGCGAGGGCGGCGGCGTTTTCATCCAACCGCTCCTCCGTTACGGCGGATTCCAATTCAACCGTAAGCGCCTTAGGGGAAATCGCTTTCTCAACCGATCCGGAGATGACCACCCGGGGCCGCCCGGCAACATTGATACAGAGTCCCCGGATAAGGGGCGCTAAAATAACCTTATCGATAAAATTCATAAAACCTGCCTGTTATCAAAAACACTATTTTATAAGCATAGCCAAATTTCAAAAGAGTGTCATCCCTGATCCCGGTAAAAACCTTTTAACATCCCATAAGCTGTTCCGCGATCTTAACCGCCGACTCCTCCGGCCGCAGGAGATCCAGCGACCGCCCTTCGGCGGCGTAACGGGCCAGCCGTTCCCCCAGGGGTTTTTCCGCCAGGGGATTAGCCGGGGAAAAGAGCCCCAGCTCGGGGCGTACCGAAACGAGCCGTTCATGGGCGATGAGGGCCCAGGTGGTATCCGTAAGGTGCCGGAATTCGGGGTACAACACCTCGGGGCAGTTAAAGGACTGACGGGAACTGTTAATATCCACGCCGGAAATTTCCATAAGCCCCCGCTCCCGGCAGAACCGCTGAAGCCGGAGGAGCTGTTCCCGGGTGTTTCGGGGGGGCATATAGGTAACCGCCTGATATCCCCTTCGGGCCAATTCGTCGAAAAGCTCCTCAATATAGTCATCCTCGAATTTTTCCGCCCGCTTATCGCCGGTAGGAGACTCTCCCACATCCCCCAGGTAGGCATAGGCGGGAATGGCCCCGATGGAACGGGCGAATTCCGTTACCCTTTCCGCGGGGATACATTCCTTTTCGTTGGGCTGGATAAAGATCCGGGGAAGCAGGGCCGATTTCAGCGCCCCGATAAGATCAAAGAGGTAATGGGGATTATCCCGTTCCCCCAGGAGCCCCACGATTTGGGGGGAAGGCTCCAGGCCGAACCGGGTTTTGAGCTTTTCCGCCAAGGCCGGCCCCTTGCCGTCGGTTTGGATGAGTTTTTCCGCCATCGCCGCAAGGAGGTGCCGCTCGGTGACGCCCCCCCCCTCGGCGGCCTTTGACCGGTTCCAGATATCCTCCTCAAAATCCAGGGGGGAAAGCCCCGCCTCCCGGAAAAGATCATTAACGGAAGCCGTCATGACCCGGGTGCGGAGGACCCGTTCCTCCCGGAGGGGCTTGAGGAAAGAGCTGACCAGGGGGAGGGCGGGCCGGGGTATACCCTGAACGGTCATATACACGAGCCCCGCGGAGTCGGGGTTGTTGATCTTCCGGTCCGCAAAGGGCCCCGGCTTCCCGTCGGGGCCGGTCTTAAAGCTCACCCGGACCTCAAAGCCGACGCAGCCCCCGATGCCCAGAACCGCGCAGGCGGCGAGCATCTCCTCCGCCGCGGCTATGGAGTCATGGTCCACGGAACCCGCCGCTTCCAGCCCCGCGTCCCGGGCCTTGAGGGCGGCCATACAGGGGGTATAGGGACTAAAGCTGTAGATGGTATGGATATGGTTGTTGATCTCCCCGGTTTTAGTAATTTTTTCCGTTTTTTTCCCTTCCAGGTCCGTCAGGGCGGCCAGACGGGCTTCGCCGGGGAGCCGGGGATCGTTGACGGGGAGTATCGGATCGTTCATAACAAACCTGTTCCCATATTATACCCCCCCCCGGTTCCGCCTCTGTAAGTCCAGGGCGGTCTGTACCGTTACCGGCGTATGCCCCGGTAAGGGCAGGATCCGTTCATGTACCGCGTCGATGATCCAGTCCGCCTGGGGGAAGTAGAGCTGTTCCATCTCCGCCGCGGGGGTGATCCAGTTCCGGCTCCCCACCACCGCCACCGGGGCGTCCAGGTAATCAAAGGCAAAGGTCTGGATATTGCTGGCCACGGTGTGGAGAAAAGACCCCCGTTCCGCCGCGTCGCT
>JAIRMO010000072.1 GCA_031258625.1 Spirochaetaceae bacterium
TAAGGCCGAAGAGGGATTTGCGGAATACAAGGGCTTATACGCTTCCATCATGGAAGCTGCCGGCGGACTCGCGTCCGTAACCAGTATTGAATCGGGAGAACCGAAATGACCGGAACAAAGGGAAAAGTGGTGGCCGTTAACGGCAATATGGTGAGCGTCCGTTTTGATGGCGCCGTTTCCATGAATGAAGTCGGCTATGTCAAGGCCGGCGGTAAGTCTTTAAAGAGCGAAGTCATCCGTATTCGGGGTGATGTTTCTCAACTACAGGTCTTCGAGATCACCAAGGGCATTACCGTGGGAGATACGGTGGAATATTCCGGGGATATGTTGGCGGTAGAAGTGGGACCGGGCCTCTTGGGTCAGGTCTTTGACGGCCTGCAGAACCCCCTTCCCAAATTGGCGGAAGAGGCGGGGTATTTCCTGGAACGGGGGGTGTATTTGGATCCCCTGCCGGCGGATAAAAAATGGAATTTTACCCCGGCGGTTAAAGCCGGGGACCGGGTGGAACGGGCGGATACCCTGGGAACCGTCCCGGAGGGGGCCTTTACCCACCGGATCATGGTGCCCTTCAACCTGTACGGGTCCTATACGGTCTCCTCGGTAAAGGAAGCCGGGTCCTATACGATCCGGGAGACCATCGCCGAATTAAAGGACGAAAAAGGGAACACCCTTCCGGTAACCATGTCCTTCCATTGGCCGGTTAAACGGCCGGTGGATTGTTTTGAGGAACGGCTCAAGCCTGAGGAGCCCATGGTTACCCGGGTTAGGCTTATCGACACCTTTTTCCCCGTGGCTCGGGGGGGGACCTATTGTATCCCCGGACCTTTTGGGGCGGGTAAGACCGTGCTTCAGCAGATCACCAGCCGCCACGCCGATGTGGACATCGTGATCCTCGCCGCCTGCGGGGAACGGGCCGGGGAAGTGGTGGAGACCCTCAAGGAATTTCCCGAATTATTGGACCCCCGGACCGGCCGCTCCCTGATGGAACGGACCGTGATCATCTGCAATACCTCATCCATGCCCGTGGCGGCCCGGGAAGCCTCGGTGTATACCGCGGTTACCCTGGCGGAGTATTACCGGCAGATGGGGCTCAACGTCCTGCTCCTCGCGGACTCCACCAGCCGCTGGGCCCAAGCCATGCGGGAAATGTCGGGCCGCCTTGAGGAGATCCCCGGGGAGGAGGCTTTTCCGGCGTACCTGGAATCCACCATCGCCAGCTTTTACGAGCGGGCCGGACTGGTCCGCCTTCGGGACGGTTCCCTGGGTTCCGTTACCATCGGCGGCACGGTGAGTCCCGCGGGGGGTAACTTTGAGGAACCCGTAACCCAGGCGACCCTCAAGGTCGTCGGCGCCTTCCACGGGCTTTCCCGGGAACGTTCCGATGCCCGCAAGTACCCCGCCATCCATCCCCTGGACTCCTGGTCCAAGTATAAGGGCATTATCACGGGGGATACGGTGGAGTACGCCCACGGCTTTATGGTCCGGGGCAGCGAGGTAGAACAGATGATGAAGGTGGTGGGGGAAGAGGGGACGAGCCTCGACGACTATGTGATTTACCTCAAGGGGGATTTTCTGGATTCGGTGTATTTTCAGCAAAACTCCTTTGACGCGGTGGACTCCTCGGTAAGCCCCGAGCGGCAGAAGCATATCTTCACCATTATCCTCAATATTTTGGCGTCGAAGTTTTCTTTTAGCGATAAAAATGAAGCCCGAAGCTGGTTTAACCGGCTCCGGCAGCGTTTTTTGGATTATAACGGTTCCGAATGGAAAAGCGAGCGGTTCTTTACCCTGCAAAAGGAAATTGAATCTGCGGTAAATGAGCGTTCCCAGGGCCTGGAAAAGGCGGTCGAGAAGATCCTGGGCTAATAATGCGTGTAAACGGGGGAATAGGTAGGACGGAAAATGAAAAAGGTATATAGCAAGATAGAATCTATCACGGGGAGTGTCATCACGGTCCGGGCCGAAGATATCCGTTATGGGGATTTGGCGGAGGTGGACACCGTGTTCGGAACCTCCCTGGCGGAGGTGAACCGGCTCGAAAACGATCTGGTCTCCCTCCAGGTGTTTGCCGGGGGCCGGGGTATTTCCACCGGGGATACGGTCCGGTTCCTGGGGCATCCCATGGAGGTGTCCTTTTCGGAAAACCTCATGGGCCGGGTTTTTTCCGGTTCCGGCAGCCCCCGGGACAAGGGGCCCGCCCTCCGGGAGAACCTTATCCCCATTGGGGGGCCTTCGGTTAACCCCGCCCAGCGGATTATCCCCCGCCGGATGATCCGGACGGGGATACCCATGATCGACCTTTTCAATACCCTGGTGGTCTCCCAGAAGCTGCCGATCTTCTCCGTTTCCGGGGAACCCTACAACGAGCTTTTGGCCCGGATCGCCATGCAGGCCGAGGTGGACGTGATCATCCTGGGGGGCATGGGGCTTAAATACGACGATTACCTCTTTTTCAAGGACACCCTGGAAGAGGGGGGCGCCCTTTCCCGGACGGTGATGTTTATCCATACCGCCAGCGATCCCATCGTGGAATGTCTTATGATCCCCGATATGTCCCTGGCGGTGGCGGAGCAGTTCGCCCTCCAGGGCAAGGACGTGCTGGTCCTCCTTACGGATATGACCAACTTCGCCGACGCCATGAAGGAGATATCGATCATCCAGGAGCAGGTCCCCTCCAACCGGGGCTATCCGGGGGATCTTTACAGCCAGCTTGCCAGCCGTTACGAAAAGGCCGTCGACTTTGACACCGCCGGGTCCATCACGATCCTGGGGGTTACCACCATGCCCGGGGACGACGTAACCCACCCGGTGCCGGATAACACGGGGTACATCACCGAAGGTCAATATTACCTCAAAAACGGCCGGATCGAGCCTTTCGGTTCCCTTTCCCGGCTTAAACAGCAGGTCAACGGGAAAACCCGCCCCGATCACCGGGCCTTGATGGACGGGATGATCAAACTCTATTCGGCCTATAAGGACACCCTGGAAAAGCGGGCCATGGGGTTCATCATGTCCGCCTGGGACACCAAGCTCCTCAAATACGGTGAACAGTTTGAGCGGCAGATGATGGACCTTTCGGTGAACATACCCCTGGAACGGGCCCTGGATTTGGGCTGGGAGATCCTCGCGGATTGTTTCAGCCCCGAGGAAACGGGACTGCGGACGGAACTGATCGATAAGTTCTGGCCCAAAGAAAGTTAGAAGGGAGAAGTGAGGAGTGGGAAGTTTTAAGATGATTAAGGGGGGAACCCCCTCCCGGGCATTGCGTTCTTCTTTCTCCGTACCCAATTAGAGGAACTATGGCAAAGATCAAGCTGACCAAAAATGAGCTGAAAAAGCAGAAGGATGCCCTGAAGATGTATCAGCGGTATCTTCCGACGTTGATGCTCAAAAAACAACAACTTCAGGCGGAGATCAGAATTACCGAGGTCCGAATCAGGGAATTGCTCCAGGAAAAGGAACGGATCGACGGTTCCTTTAAATCCTGGATAGGGGTTTTTGGGGAAAAGGGATTTTTTACCCCGCGGACCTTACGGATAACCAACCTGAAAACCGCCACCGGAAACATTGCCGGGGTTTCTATTCCCCTCTTTCAGGGGGCGGAATTTTCCACCGAGAATTATGATCTGGCCCGGACTCCCCTCTGGCTCGATCTGGCGGTGGAAAAGATGAAACAGGTGCTGCTCCTGGATTTGGAAGCCCTGATTCTGGAGGAACAACGGAAACGGCTGGATCATGAGCTGCGGGTAACCACCCAGCGGGTTAATCTATTTGAGAAAATTAAGATCCCCGAAACCAAGGGAAATATCAAAAAGATCCAGGTTTATTTAGGGGATCAGCAGACTTCCGCGGTGGTCCGCGGAAAGATAGCCAAACGCGGCATGGAGAGGGCGGCCCAATGATCGTACCGATGAAGAAAGTATCCCTCGTGGTCATGGAAAAGGACCGGGACGCTTCCCTGGAAAAACTCCGGGAGGCGGGGGTGCTTCATTTAGAAAAACGGAATGTCCGATCCGACGGCTTAACCAAGCTCCTGGATCGGAAGGCCAAGGCGGAGACCGCCCTGGGGATTTTGCGGTCCTATCCGGCGGAGAAAAAGGCCGGAACCGCCCCCCAAGGGGTTTTTTCTTCCGGGGACCGGGATGAAGCCCCGCCGGATTTAGTTTCCCGGGTTTTGGAACTGGGGGATGAGAAAAAGGCCCTCCAGGAGCAGCTCCTGGCGAACGCTAAGGAGCGGAGCCGTATTGAAAAATGGGGGAATTTTGACCCCCGGGCCTTTGCGGAATTTGCCCAAAAGGGCATCGTCCTTATTCCCTATGAGCTTTCCCTCAAGGGTTATGAATCCCTCCCGGAGGGGCTTATCGTACTGGGACAGGACAAGACCACGGTGCGGGTTTTGTCGGTGGGAAAGGAGATCCCCGGGGAAAGCCCCTGGGCGCTGCCGGAACGTTCCCTCGCGGAAACCGATGCCCTGATCGCGGACATTCGGGACAAACTCGCGGATATTGAAAAGCAATTGCCGGCCCTGGCCCTCCGGAAGGCTTCCCTGGAAGGGGAGCGGGAAACCCTTTTACAGCAGATAGAATTTGAAACCGCCCGGGCGGGAATGGAAACCGTTGAGAATGTTCCGGCGGAATTTACCGTTTCCTGGATTACCGGGTTTGTGCCCCAGGAGGATCTGGGGGTTTTAAAGCGGGCCGCTGCGGAAAACGGTTGGGCCCTGATGGCGGATGACCCTGAGGAGTGGGATCAGGTTCCCACCAAGTTGAAAAACAACCGCCTGGTGAGCCTTATCTATCCCCTTACCGACTTTCTTGAAACCCTGCCGGGGTACAACGAAGTGGATATTTCCGGGTGGTTTTTACTCTTTTTTTGTATCTTTTTCGGTATGATCTTCGGCGACGCGGGATACGGCGTCCTGCTTATGCTGATCGGCATAATCGTTGCGGCCAAAACCGCTAAAAAGGGAGTCCCGGCGGGGATCAAGATGCTCCTGCTCCTCAGTTTTTCCAACCTGGCCTGGGGGGTGCTGACCTGTACCTGGTTTGGTATGGATACGGCGCTTCTCCCGGATTTTTTAAAGCGGATCTCCCTGCCCCTTATTTCCGGGGCCGTTGCCGCCCAATCTCCGGAGGCGAAGGCCATCGTGGATCAGAATCTGATGATCTTCTGTTTTTCCCTGGCCCTGGCACAGCTTTCCGTCGGGCATATCATCGGAATCATCAGGAACATCAAATCCCCTAAATTTTTGGGGGAACTGGGCTCCCTGGGGATGTTGGCGGGGATGTTTAATGTGGTACTGGCCCTGGTGGTGAGCAACGATTACCGGCGAATTCCCTTTTTGCCCCTGTCCCTGTACCTTATCGGGGGCGGGTTTCTCCTCTCCTTTGTGTTTGCCAATTACGCGGGAAATATCGGACGGTCTATCCTGGAGAGTTTCAAAAACATCATTCCCGTAGTGCTGGGGATCGCCAACGTGTTTTCCGATATTATGTCCTATATACGGCTGTGGGCGGTGGGACTCGCGGGAGCTTCCATTTCTTCCACGGTAAATACCCTGGCGGGGCCCTTGCTGGGAAATTTTCTTATCTTTTTGGGGATTATCCTGCTGGTTTTTGGCCACGGGTTGAACCTCATCCTCAATGTGTTGTCGGTTCTGGTCCATGGGGTCCGCCTTAATACGCTGGAATTTTCCAGCCATGTGGGACTTGCCTGGTCGGGTATGGCGTATAAACCGTTTGTGAAAACGGATAAGGGCAGTTCGCGGTAGCGAAAGATTGCCTATAATAGGAAATAGGAGCCAGTCATGAATTTAGGATTATTAGGCGCAGGCCTGGTGATGGGTATTGCCGCGGTAGGTTCGGCAATCGGTATCGGTATTGCCGGTCAGGCGGTAATCGGCGCGTGGAAAAAATGTTATATCGGCAATAAACCCGCGCCCATGACCCTGCTTGCATTTGGGGGAGCGCCGTTAACCCAAACGTTCTACGGCTTTATTCTGATGATGCAGATGAAAACCGCCGCATTGACCAACACGGCTAATGAATGGCTGTACCTTGGGTTTGGCATCGCCTCGGGTCTTGCCATGGCCTTTTCCGCCATTGCCCAGGGCCAGGCCGGCGCCGCCGGCGCCGATGCCCAGGGAGAGACCGGCAAGGGTTTTACCCAGTATATCGCCATAGTCGGGGTCTGCGAAACCGTAGCGCTTTTTGCTATGGTTCTTTCCATGATCAGTTTGGGCTGAACGGGGCCCGTTTAACCGTCCGGCCGGGCTTGAGGGTTATAGACCTCCGGGCTTTAGGTTAATCGCTCGGTATGCTATGGTTGTGGGGCAGCGAATATCCCGGATCGTTCACCTCGGCGGGTTTGATCATGTTGACGCCTGTGCCATAGGGGGCGGTTTTCCCGTGGTAATACAGACCATGTGGAAGGACCGCCTTCAATTCGCCGATATCACGGACCGGGCCGGGGACGCCCTGGCCGCGAGGATCGGGGGGCTTAAGGCCATGGGATGCGGGCTCCTCCGCTTTGCGGTTCCCGATTTAGAGGCCGCCGAGGTTTTGGGCGCCCTGGCGGGGGCGGTATCCATGCCCCTGGTGGCGGATATTCATTTTGATTATAAAATCGCCCTCCGCTGTCTGGATTATCCCATCGCGAAAATCAGGATCAACCCCGGGAACATCGGGAGCAAGGAAAGGGTAAAAAAGGTTCTCACCAAGGCCGCGGACCGGGGTGTTCCTATCCGGATTGGGGTTAATGCCGGCAGCCTTCCCCCGGATCTACGGCATTCCGTGGAGGAAGGCCCTATGGACCGGGCGGAGGCCCTGGTGGAGGCGGCGGAGCGGGAATTGGCTTTTTTCCGGGAATTGGGCTTTGAAAACGCCCTGGTTTCTCTAAAAGCCTCTGTAATTGCCGATACTATAAAGGCGAACCGGATCTTAGCGTCCCGGACCGATATACCGATCCACCTTGGGGTTACCGAAGCGGGCCCCCTCGTTGCCGGGGTGGTCAGGAACACGGCGGCCCTGCATACCCTGCTTTCCGAAGGGATAGGAGAAACCATCCGGGTTTCCCTTTCCGATTCCGTCGAAAATGAGGTAATCGCCGGAAGGGAGATCCTGGGGGCGGTGGCGGATAGTTCCGGGGAGGGGGAAAAGAAACGGGGGGTGGTGATAATTTCC
>JAIRMO010000078.1 GCA_031258625.1 Spirochaetaceae bacterium
CTATGCCCTGGAAGCGGGGATAAACCCGGTTCGGGATAACCTCATCATCGAGGGTGCGGACAGCCCCTATGTCAACGGCGTAGTGGTACGGAAGGGAGATGAAAACGATTCCCGGATAGCGGCCCTGAAAAAAGCCCTCCAGTCCCCAAAAGTGCGGGATTATATTTCCACCCACTTTGACGGCGGCGTGGTAGCGACATTCTGACGGATAGCCGTCAAAGACCCGGTGGAACGGGCCTTTGACGGCGCCTTATTTATGGGGTAGCATGGAAAACATGAAGACGATCTATATTGCCGCCGGATGTTTTTGGGGGGCGGAAAAATACTTTTCCCTTATTGAGGGTGTTTGCCGTACCGAAGTGGGGTATGCAAACGGCGAGACGGAAAATCCTTCTTACGAGGATGTAAAACACCGGGGAACCGGTCATGCTGAAACAGTCCTGGTGGAATACGATCCGGCCGTCATAAGCCTGTCCTTTCTCTTGGATCTTTATTACCAAGCCATTGATCCCGCCTCATTGAACCGGCAGGGTGCGGATGTGGGGACCCAGTACCGTACGGGCATTTATTACACCGATCAGGGGGATCTGCCGGTGATCAAAAAATCCCTGGAGAAGCTCCGGGAAAATATCGGCGTTCCGGTGGCCATAGAAGTAAAACCCCTGGAAAATTTTTACACCGCCGAAGAGTACCACCAAAAATACCTGGAAAAAAATCCCGGCGGCTATTGTCATATAGATCAGGCCCTTTTTGACCAGGCGAAGGCGGCCCGGCCAATCTAAAAAAGCTTTCCGCGCCACCGCGATCCGGTCCTCTTTGCGGTAAAAAAATCTGTAGATTGTCGGCAGACCGGGGTGGGCGAAGGAGAGGAGGATGCCGCGCGTTCAAATAATCCGCCCTCCGGGGGCCAGAAACCCCCTATGGGGGTCTCTAGACTAAATCCGTTTAATCATTTATACTTTTAATAATTGAGTTGGTTTCAAAACCCGGTTAGGGCGGATATTCGGTTCAATGAGACCGGCTTTGAAAAAAGTGGTTAACGCTAAAATTAAATCTGTATTTTCAAAATTAGGGTTTTAGGGACCGGCGGATTTTGAAAAAACCTCAAACCAAGCGAGGAATCCATGATACGAGGCGGAGATATTGTTAAAGGGACCTGTCTACTCCAGAAGGGTCAGCCCTATCTTGTGGTGGAGCGGGAATTTCATAACCCCGGAAAAGGAACCGCCATAGCCCGGATAAAAATGAAAAGTATCAAGGATGGGTCGGTTTTAACCATGACCGTTCCCACCCAGCAGGAAGTAGAAGATGCCCAGGTGGATGTCGTTACCTGCCAGTACCAATACGCGGACCAGGATAATTATCACTTTATGGACAACGAGAGTTACGATCAGCACGAGGTGCCTATCAGTGAAATGGAAGACAAAAAATATTACCTCAAGGACGGGGAATCCTACGAGCTTACCCTTTGGGAAGGGAAGGTGATCGACATCAATATCCCCTATAAAGTGGTCTTTACCGTGGCGGAAAGCGAAAACTACGTTAAGGGGGATACGGTTTCCGGGGCTACCAAACCCATCGTCACCGAGACGGGCCTTACCGTTCGGGTTCCCCTCTTTATCAAACAGGGTGAAAAGATCCTGGTTAATACCGAAACCAACGAATACGTGGAGCGGGTTAATTCCTAACCCCTCGCCGGTCTTTTCCGTAGCGGATGCCTACGGCACCCGGAAGATTGATTTTAAATTCCGGGGGAAGGTGTATGATTTTACTCTTTCCCACGGACTTTTTAGTTCCGCGAATATTGACCGGGGGACCCGGTTACTCCTCAAGGCCCTATCCCAATCCTGGGATCAGGATGGTGTGGAGGGGCGACCCCTGCCCAGGATGATCCTGGACGCCGGGTCCGGGGTTGGAGTCCTTGGGATCTGTGCCGCCGGGGCCCTTCTGGGACCGCAAGACCGGGATTTGACCCTGCCCTTAGGGGAAGGCCCTTTGGGCCTGCGGGTCCGTTCCCAGGACCGGGACGAACTAGCCCGATGTTTTACCCAATACAATGCCATCAGGAACCATATCCCCCCGGCGGTCCTGGAAGCCCACGCGGAACCCCTCCTCGCGGGGCCGCCGGAAGCCCGGTGGGATCTCATCCTCTCCAACATCCCCGCCAAGGCGGGGCTTCCGGTACTGGAGGACTTTGTTCCCCGGGCCGCTTCCCTCCTTCGTCCCGGCGGCCGGGTCCTCCTGGTGGTGATAAGGGCCCTGTCGGAGAGGTTCCGGTCCTGGATTGAAGCGGCCGGCTGCCCCCTCATCCTGGAAAAAACGGGACCGGAACATATGGTTTTTGCCTACGGCCCCCCGGCAAAGGAAACCGGGCCGGACCGGAAGGGCCCTATTGCCCCAGGGGTCGATCTTATGGCGGAATACCCGGTCTATCAAAGAAAGCGGGGGGCCTATACCCTGGGGGGGATCTCCTATACTCTGGACGCCGTCCAAGGGGCCGCGGACTTTGATACCCCTTCAGCGGCGGTGGAGGCGGCGATAAAACTGGTGAGCCGTTTAAAACTCCGGGAACGGGTTTTCTCCCCGGGGGACCGCGCCGGTATGGGGATCCTCATCCACGAGCCGGATCAGGGTCATTTCCCCCTATGGTTCGCCCACTACCTGGGGGAGGAAACCTCCGGTCCCTGGGTATTTTCAGGCCGGAACGTCCTTGCCTTGGAGGCTTCCCGGCATAATTTCGTTAAAGGCGGCGGGCCGGCAATACCGGAAACAACCCCCGCAGTGGAACCGGCCCTGGGGACGGATTCCCTGGGCTCGGGAACTTTTAGCTTCATTGCGGCCTTCCCGGAAATTGTCCCCGAAACAGACCGGATCGCCGCCTATTGGGTGAGTGTAGGCCGGCTTCTCCGCCCCGGAGGGGTCTTACTCATGGCCCTCCCCTCCCCGCAAGCCGGGGCTTTCGACCGGATAAAACCCGAAGGTTTTACCCGGCTGGGGGATATCAAACGGCAGGGATACCGGGTTTTGGGATATACCGACAGGGCCGGCGTATAAATCGGAACAGCGGATTGACCCATGGTCCAATGCGGTATCTTTCGCAACACATCAATATGATTTTCCGTTTACACAAAATACAGACGCAGGCCCAATCTTTTAAATATCCCGGCCGCCGAGCGTCTTTCTGGCTGAAACGCCTCCGGCGATATCATCCATGTTTTTTATATCCTCAGCTTCCATGGTTTTACGGTATTCCTCCCGGCGCTTCTCTTTAAGTTTATCCAGTATCTTCCGATCCCGGGATGCTTCCAGATATTCATCCCGAGCTTCCTCAACCTTGAGTTCCGCCGCCGCCGCTTCCTGTAAAAGCCGGTCTTGGGTTTCTTCAAGCCGGCGGATATATAAATCATGGACCAGAATATCAGCCGTCCCGTAGGCGGGAGAAAACCGTTCCTCCCCTGCGTTGAACCGTTCCCGGGCTAATTCTTCCAGGTTATGTTCAATAAAGGAAAGGGTCCCAACCGCTTTACCCAGGGCTATTTTCATTTCCCGTTCCCGGTGGATCCGCAGTTCTAATGGTTTTTCAAGTTTAAATCTAAACCGTTTCACCCGTTGTCATTTCCTTGTGGAGGAAAATCAACAACTTCGCCGTACGCGGCCGGGGCAGGTTGTTCCCGTAGGGCAGGGGATTCAGGGTGCATACCCCCGGCTCCGCCCCAGGGCTCTCCCGCGAGGACACTTCCGGCGGGGGGAGACTTTTTATAGACCTCCATTTCCTCTGCCGGTATCTCCATATGGGAGATTTCCGCTAAAGCCGAAAGCGTCTCCACCACCGAAGATTTTTCATCAACCTCTTGGATAAGAAAATCGTCAATGGCTTTTTTTTGGGCTATCGCTTCATCGATGGCGGGATTAGAACCGGCATGGTAGGCCCCCACGTTGATGAGGTCTTCAGCCTCGGCGTAAACCGCCATGAGCCTCAGGATGTATCCTACGGCCTTCTTGGTAACCGGGCCCGATACAATCGGGGCAAGCCGGGAAATGCTGGCGAGGATATCCAGGGCGGGATAGTGATACGCCTGGGCGAAACGCCGGGAAAGCACGAGGTGACCGTCCAGGATCCCCCGGACATTATCCGCCACAGGCTCATCCATATCATCGGCATCCACCAGGACGGTATAAAAACCGGTGATGGTACCCCGGTCAGAGGTACCGCTCCGTTCAAGCAATTTGGGCATGGAGTCCAAAACACTGGGGGTATATCCCCGGGTTGCGGGAGGTTCCCCGATGGCCAGTCCTATCTCCCGCTGGGCTCGGGCAAAACGGGTAACCGAATCAAAAAAGAGCATCACATCCAGCCCCTGATCCCGAAAATATTCCGCCACCGCGGTAGCCACATAGGCGCCCCGGATACGTGCCAGGGGGGGTGAATTCGAAGGGGAAACGACCACCACGCTCCGGGATAATCCTTCCGGACCCAGATCGTTTTTAATAAAATCATTTACCTCCCGGCCCCGTTCCCCTATGAGGGCCACCACATTCACATCGGCGTTGGTATTCCGGGCGATCATTCCCAAAAGGGTGGTCTTCCCCACCCCGGATCCGGAAAAAATACCCATCCGCTGCCCCCTGCCCACCGCCAAAAGGCCGTCGATGGCCCGCACCCCCGTGGTGATCCGCTGGGTTACCCGTTTCCGTTTCAGTGGGTCCGGGGGTGCCGCTACGGCAGGATAACGCCGGGGGGACTCAATATCCCCCTTCCCATCAATAGGGTTCCCCAGGGCGTCCAAGACCCTGCCCCGTAATTTATCCGAAACCCTCACTTCCAAACAACCGCCGGAGGCGATCACCCGGCTCCCCACTTCAATGCCGGCGGTTTCCTCAAAGGCCATAAGCTGTACCACTTCTTTCCGGAGACCCACCACCTCCGCCTGGATAAGGCCCTTGCCCTTGGGGACTTCGATGCGGCAGACTTCCCCCATAATAACCTGGGGACCGCAGCTTTCAATACGAAGCCCCTGTACCTTTATTACCCGGCCGACACATTTTATGGGGTCTATTTTTTCGGCGACATCCAGATATTTAGCGACAACGGTAGCTTCCATATTCAGACACCCAAAGCGGAAGAACCGGCTTTGGCCATCACTTTTATCGGGGACATTTCCAGGATTTTTGATTCCAACTCAGCGAACTGACTGGAAATCCGGGCGTCCACCTCGCCAAAATCGGTTTCAATAATACATCCCCCGGGATCAACCGAGGAATCTTCGACCACCTGAACGGACTGGGCCCCTTCCAAGAGCTGTATAAATTTTTTAGTATGTTCGGTGGTTAATTTTATATCCACCAAATTTACCTTGATGATGATATTACCCCGGCCTTTGACCTTCCGCAAAGCCTGGACCACATTGGAGATCACCACAGTCCGCTGATTTTCCGAAATAACCTTGACCACCTTCCGGGAAATAAGGAGTACCAAATCGATGATCTGTTGCTCTGTTTCCGCCAATATTTCTTCCCGTTTGTCCTGGGCCCGCTCAAGGACTGTCCGGGTCCTGTCGATAAGCCGCTCAACCTCGGCATACCCTTCCGCAAAACCCGCTTCCCGTCCCGTTTCCCGGCCCTGGTTTTCCGCCTCCTTCCGCTCATTCTCAAAAGCGGTATGGGAATCGGCCTCTATGGCGGCGGCTTTTTCCCTGGCCGCGGCAAGGATCCGCTCCGCCTCCTCCTCCGCGTCCCGCTTCAAAATCCGGGCCTCCTCGGCCTTCTGTTCCACCTCCCGAAGGGCCGCTTCCTCCGCATCCTTGATGATATGTCCCGCTTCCGTCTGGGCGGATCTGATCATCCCCTCCCGTTCAGTATCCCATTGTTTTTTAAATTCCTCCACCTCCCGGCGCAGATCCTCCACGGTGGGACCGGAGTACTCCTCCATAAGCTGAATCTCTTCAGGGTTGTTCTCCTCAACCGAAGTCAAACGGGCCAATTCAGCAAGGGTATAAGGAGGATCAAGTATTACCTTTTCATTAACCAGCGCGACTTCACCGGGCCGGAACACCGCCTTTGTCATAGCTACCCCTTATTGAACCAGTGGGGAATTAAAAAACACGGAGAGCAACCATACTTCTCCCTTGCCTCCACGCCCCACGGGGATCGATTATACAACCAGTTCATCCTCACCGGATCGGGCGACCACGATTTCGCCGGTGTCTTCCAGATGCCGGATAATGGAAACGATCTTCTGCTGGGCCTCTTCCACGTCTTTAAGCCGAACCGGTCCCATATATTCCATATCTTCCTTCAACATACCCGCGGCCCGCTTACTCATGTTCCTGAAGATCTTGTCCTGAACCTCGGTATCCACCGATTTAAGCGCCTTGGCCAATTCCTGGGAATCCACCTCCCGCATAACCTTCTGGATAGCCCGGTCGTCAAGCATAACAATATCCTCAAAGACGAACATCCGTTTTTTGATCTCCTCCGCCAGTTCCGGGTCCTCATCTTCCAGGGCCTCAATGATCTGTTTTTCCGAAGACCGGTCCACCAGGTTGAGGATTTCCACGATACTTTCCACCCCCCCCGCGGCGGTATAATCCTCGTTGGACAGGGTGGAAAGTTTTTTCTCCAACACCCGTTCAACTTCCCGAAGCACCTCCGGACTCGTCCGGTCCATGGTAGCTATCCGTTTAGCCACATCACTCTGTACCTCATGGGGAAGGTTTTGTAATATGATCGAAGCCTTGTTGGGTTCCAGGTATGCCAGAATCAGGGCAATGGTCTGGGGATGCTCCTGCTGGATAAAGTTAAGGAGATGGGCCGGATCGGTACGGCGGATAAAATCAAAGGGCCGTACCTGGAGGCTTGAGGTGAGGCGGTTGATGATATCGATGGCCTTCTGGCTTCCCAGGGACTTTTCCAGGAGTTCCCGGGCGTAATCAATACCCCCGGTCGTGATGAACTCATTGGCCATCATGAGTTCGTTGAACTCCGTAAGGATAGCGTCCTTTTGTTCCGGTTCTATGGTTTCGAGCCGGGCGATTTCAAAAGTAAGGGTTTCAATTTCATCTTCCCGGAGGTGCTTAAAAATTTCCGCGGAAATATCCGATCCGATACTAACCAGGAATATGGCGGCCTTTTGCCGGCCGGAAAATTCTTTTCCTCCCTTCTTTTTGCCCCCCGCCGCTCCGGTGGAGGCGCCGCCGGATGATGATGTTGTTCTTGCCATTTCCTAATCCTCCAAAAGCCACGTTCTGATGAGCTGGGCTGCGTCTTCGGGATGCTCTTTGGCCATATTAATCGCGTTCTCCTGAAGTTCCATCCGTTTCCGTTCTTCTACGGACATGGAAACTTCGATCCCTTCTTCCTCCGCCTGTCTCAAGGCGCTTTCCCGCATCATCTGATGCTGCCGGGAGAGTTCTTCTTCCCGCAGCCGCCGGCGCCGTTCCATCTCCCGGGAAATCAGCCGGAATATCACAAAAGCGATGAGGATGAGGGCAAGCCCCGCCAGGAAAATCAGAATGGTGGTCTGCATCTGCTTCGATCGGAAGTATGCCGCGTCTTCTTCCATAAATTGCCGGGTTCGGTCAAAGCGGATATTTTCTACCGTCACCGCGTCCCCCCTGGCTTGATTATAACCGACGGCATTTTGAATTAATACCTGGGTAGAGCGGAGATCCTCCGGCGAAACCGGGGTATATTCCCGCTCAATAGAACCGTCCGAGAGGAGTACGGGATTTTTCTTTTCGTCGTATTTCCATTTCCATTGACCATCGATATTTACCGAAACCGTGATCCGGTCTATGGAGGGGCTCCGTTCTTCCTGGATGGACCGCCGGTTTATCTCTTCATTATTGGTCAGCGTTTCCTGTTTTACCTTACCGTAGAGGTTAGACATATCCCGAAAAGCCGGGGTAGTCTGCCCCTCCACCCCCGGGGGGCCCTCGGGGTTAAAGCCGGTTCCTTCCCATTCGGTGATGGAGGTACTCTTGGACCGGGTAATGGACTCTACCAATCGGGAATCGTCGTAGGGGGTATTGGGATTATCCGGCTGGATGGTGATGGGAAAAAATTCATCGGTATTGATGGCCTTCTGGGACATATCCATATCGATCTTGATATTAAGATCCCGGACCCGGTCGGCGGTATAGATTTCCTGGATGGATTTTAAAACAATCGCCCGGTAATGGGCTTCCATCTGGCGGATATACTTCTGTTGCCGCTCAATTAGGCTCTGCCGGTCTATATTGGCCATACCTTCAAAATCGTTGAGAATAATACCGTTTTGATCGGTGATGACGATGTTTTCGTCCTTGAGCCCTTCCACGGCAAATTTGAGGATCTTCTGAATCCCCTCGACTTTCTTACGGTTTTGGGTAATATCACTGCCCGGTTTGGGGGTGATGATAACGCTGGCGGTTACCGGGTTCTGATCCGCCTGGAAGAGTTCCTGCTTCGGGTTCACAATATCAACAACGGCATTATCCACATCGTCCAGGGCCTTAACATGGTCGGTTATCATCTGGGTGATGGCCCGGTGAAGGTTGACATTCCGTTCAAAATCGGTGATGGTCCACCGTTCCCGGTCAAAGATAGACCAGGGGTCCGTCCCGGAGGGAATGAGGTCCTCCCGGATAAGAATAGACCGGATCCTCCGGGCGGTTTTTTCATCGGACACCAAAAGGATTCCCGCGGGGGAAATTGAAGTTTTAACCCCCTCCTCGTTGATCCGGGCGACAATCCGATCCAGGGTTTCCTCATTTCTGATGGGCGTATCGATGACCGGTACCATGGCCGGCGAGGAAGAAACCCCCACCAATACTCCCACTCCCACTATCGCCGCCAGAACGATTCCAATGAGGATGATCCTTTGTACCAAAGACCATTTTCCCCACAGGGTCTTAATTTGGGCGATAAATTTTTTTATCCATTCCTTCATATTCCCCTCCCCAGAAGAACTTTTTTATACAACCACCCGGCCTGCTTTTTTATTTTGCGGTCAAAACACCCCCGCCTGAGGATCCGTGCATACATAAAATACAGAGCATTTTATCTAAATTGTTTCCGCACAGGTCCTTACCGGGTATTAATAAGATCCTTCCAACCTTGAACGATACGATTGAGAACGGTCCTGGTGATATTCAGAGACATACTGGCCTTTGCCTGGGCGATGGTTATGTCGTGGACATCCACGGTTCCCGGATCGGTCAACGCCGCCTGTATCAGATCGCCGGGCGCCTGCTGTTGGGTACTGACCATGTCCAGGGCCTTGAGCATGGCATCCTCAAAGGTACCGGAACGGAGTACCCCTTCAACCCCGATTTTATTCCCCAGTTCCGATAGGGCTTTCCCTTCGGCAATAAAATTTCCTTTCTGGGGAACCATATGATGGGGATGGGTCACCCTCATGGGGACCCTATCCCCGGTAACTAATTCCGGCCGGTACAGGGTCATCTATTACCTCCCCCCAATATCCAGGGCCCGCTGGAACATGCTTTTGGACCCGTCTATAATCGAAGCGTTTGCCTCATAGGCCCGGGACGCGGCGATCATATCCACCATCTCGGTAACAATATCCACGTTGGGCATTTCCACATACCCCGCCCGGGGGCCGGTCTGAATCGCGTCCGGATGGGTCGGATCGTATACAAACCGGGGCTCGGTTTTGGTATCCTTCTGGATCTCCACCACCCGTACCCCCTGCCCGGGACCGTTATCCAGCATATTCGGCAGGAAAGGGGAACGCCAATAGGGCTCCTCGGTCCGGGGCCGGAGGACCACCCGGCCCCGTTTATAGGGCCCCCCTTCGGTGGTCCGGGTCGTGGACGCATTGGCAATATTATCGGCGATCACATCGGAACGGAGCCGTTCGGCACTCATCCCCGTGGCCGCGATGTTGATGGAGCTAAAAATTCCCATGTCCTAACCTACCGTAATACCATATTGATTTGACTAAACTCAAAGGTTTCCGCCTGAGCCATAAGGGTGTACAAAAGCTGATTTTCCAAGGCCGCCATGATCTCCTGT
>JAIRMO010000082.1 GCA_031258625.1 Spirochaetaceae bacterium
CCGTAGGCGGCCGGCGGGGGCGGGGAGAGAGGGGGCCCCGGCGGGGGCGGAGGGGCGGCGGGTTCGTCCGGAACCGTCACCTCCGTGGCGGTTTCAAAGGCCAACGCATAGCCGGGGCCGACTGCCAGACCGGGGTTCAGGGGGATGGAGAGCCCCCCCCCCGCCAGTACCCGGAGGGCGCCCTCCTCGACGAAGATGGACTCCTCCGAGCCGGAGATTTGCCCCAGCTCGGCCTGGTTCAGGGGAATATCCCGGCTGAAACCGGATGTCCGCTCGACCATGCCAGTTTTGACAACCAATTCTTCCGCTTTACCGGAAAATCCCAGTTTGTTTGCTTCCCCGCTTAAAAGGGATTCTAAAAGCAGGGAGGTGGTACCCGGTTCTACCGTAATCAGGCTGGCCCGGATCTTATCCCGCCCCCGCCGGTTCAGGGCTTCGGTAAATTCCCGGAGGTTCCCCCCCCGGAAATCAAAGGAAATCTCCCCTTCTCCCAGGGAAAAGGCATAGGCCCCCCCCTCGACCCGGAAGGATTCCTCCAGGGGGGAAGACAAAAAACGGTCCGCCTGGGCGATCTGTTTGACCGTAAAGTTCCGTTCCTGGGGCACGGCTTCCCGGGTGGCGGTCCCGATAAGCGCCGAATCGTCTGAGGATCGGACCGTCCGATCGTTAAAGGGGTTTTGGAACGAATAGAGGACCCGGGCGCTTTCCCTGAGGGTACTGACCCGCCGGCCTATGTCCTGCCAGTACGTTTTTTGGGTTTCCAGGTTCTCTACATTTTTGTCTATCCGTTCCTTGGGGATACGTTCAACCCGCATCAGATCGTCAATGAGTTTTTCGGTATTGAACCGGCTGGTTACCCCCGGCACATATATATCGGACATGGCCTGTCTTTACGTTCCTTTTCCCCCTATATCCGTTCATCAAAAAGGAAACCCAGGGTTTCCTTGATTTTTCCATGAAGCCGTTGAAGTTCTTCCGGGGGAAGCACCTTGATTACCTTATCGGTTTCAGGGTCGATTACCTTGACCGTAATCTCGTGGGACTCGTAATCCACCATAAATTTGAGTTTTTTATTAAACGCGAGACTAATTCGTTCAAGATCCGCCGCGGTAGTTTTGATATCTACCATATCCCGATTTCCCGGCAGGGATGATTCAAATTTTTCAAAAGCGGCTTTTTGTTCCGCCGTTCGGCCTTGGGCGGGCATCGGTTGACGCCGCACGGCCCCTCGATCCTGCGGGAGTTCCTGTTGTGAAACCAGATTTATTCCGCTTCTTACAACGGCAAATTGAATACCCATCGGTACCCCCTTGTAACGGGCGCCTGTATCCTCAATACGGCGTCCCGGGGTTCTTTTTTGGAGGAAAACCGGTTTCATCATTCGACCTGTTAAAACCGCTTCGACCCGCCAAAACAGTCCCCATCCTCATCAAGTTATTTCCGCATTATCAACGGAAATTGTTAGAAGCCCGGGCGAATAAGACCTGACGTTTTATTCTCCCACGAACCTTCGGTTGCGAACCTTCGGTTGCGAACCTTCGGTTCGATAAAAAACAACCCATTCGATTATGCTATTTTTACACGATCCTTTAAGGGCTTTTTCAAAAGCCCTCCTTTGGAAAAACCGCGTTATTTTAAAAAAAGGCGGAGGAAGGCGCGAACTTCCCCGTCCCGCGTTTTAAAAGGCGACGTCCAGAGGTCTCTTATCACGCTTAAGAATTAATAATAATACCCGGATTAACCAAGGAGTTGTAACACCGACTGGGTCTGCACATTGGCCTGGGCCAACATAGCGTTCCCCGCCTGGGACAGAATCTGATCCTTGGTATAGGTTACCATTTCCGACGCCATATCCGCGTCCCGAATCCGGGATTCGGCGGCCTGAAGATTTTCCGCCGCAATGGCAACGCCGTCGGAGGCCATTTCAAACCGGTTCTGATACGCGCCGAGATCGGCCCGTTGCTTCGAAATTTGCCGCAACGCGGAATCGATTGTGCCAATAGCCTTGTTTGCGTCCTCAGGGGTGGCAATCGTGATGATTCCCGATTCACCTTGGGTGTTCTGCAAACCGAGAGCCTGGGCGGTCATGGTACCGATAAAGACCCGTTCATTTTGGTCCATATTGGCCCCGACCTGGAACGACATAACCCGGTTGGTTACCGAATCCTGGGCAAAAGCTCCGGTCATGATATTCATCCCGTTAAATTGAGCGTGGCTCGCGATACGGTTGACCTCATCGACCAATTGGGACACTTCTACCTGGATCTGCATCCGATCCTCATCGGTATAAATACCGTTGGCGGACTGTACCGACAGTTCCCGCAGACGATGCAGAATATCCTGAGTCTCCTGAAGATAACCTTCAGAAGTTTGAATAAAGGATACGCCGTTCTGAATATTGCGCTCCGCCTGATTTAAGCCCCGGATCTGGCTCCGCATTTTTTCGGAAACCGCCAGTCCCGACGCGTCATCCCCGGCCCGGTTGATCCGTTCGCCGGAGCTCAAGCGTTCAACGCTTTTTGCTACATCGGCCTGGGTCACTCCAAGGCTGCGGTTGGCGTATAAGGCGCTCATATTATGATTAATGATCATATATTACCCTCCATGTGTGCTGATAACCCCGGCTATCCATAGCCAAGGCCGAACCGCAGGACCATTACCCCGAAGGACCTCGCGCCGATCCTCCGGGGCTTTGGATTACGGAACGAATCGTTTGTCAGGGGCGTTCACCCCTAAAAAACGATCCCCTCCGTCCTGCACATCAACACAAAGGGTATTTGTCAAAGAACCTTTTCCCCCGGGAAGCCCTGGGGAAATAAACGCCCCTTAGCCCAAAAAGGACGCTGAGGGGATAAAACTTTATCCCCTTCTTATAATGTAATGTCCTATTGGAGAAGTTGCAAGACCGATGCGGTCCTTTGGTTCGCCTGGGCCAGCATGGCCGTCCCCGACTGAGAGAGGATCTGATCCCGGGTATAGGCAACCATCTGGTTGGCCATATTGGTGTCCCGAATCCGGGATTCCGACGCCTGCAGGTTCTCCGCCCCTATGTCCAGGCCGACAATGGCATGTTCCAGCCGGTTCTGATAGGCGCCCAGATCCGCCCGCTGCTTACTGATCACCCGCAGGGCGGTGTCCAAGGTCCCGATGGCCCGGTTGGAATCTTCCGGGGTTTCGAGGCTGACGAAGGACTGATCCCCGACGTTGCGGAGCCCCAGTCCTGCGGAGGTCATGGTACCGACAAAAACCTGCTCCCGCTGATCCATATTTGCGCCGATGTGGAGCCACATGGAAGCGGTAACGAGATTATCCCCGGTCTGACGGGCAAACCGGCCGGTCAGCATATTCATCCCGTTAAACTGGGCGTGGCTGGCTATCCGGTCGATTTCATCCACCAGTTGGGATACTTCCACCTGGATCTGCATCCGATCCTCCTCGGTATAGATACCGTTGGCGGATTGTACCGCCAATTCCCGGATCCGCTGCAGGATGTCCTGGCTTTCCTGTAAGTAACCTTCGGTGGTCTGGATGAAGGAAATACCGTTGGCGGCGTTGGCGGAGGCCTGGTTCAATCCCCGGATCTGGCTCCGCATTTTTTCGGAAACCGCGAGACCGGAAGCATCGTCTCCCGCCCGGTTGATACGAAGCCCCGAAGAGAGCTTCTCCATGGATTTGGTGAGATTACTGTGGGTAACCTTGAGGGACCTGTCGGCGAACATCGCGCTCAGGTTGTGGTTGATGATCATGTCATCCTCCTTGATAATATCTACCGCGTGGCATCCTTGCCTTCGGTTGTGGTTAAGTATTTTTTTTAAACGCCGATATTGGATATATCGGCCCCCGGGAAACCCATTACCGCGAATCCAAGGCCCGCCGGGTAAAAAAAAACTTAGCCATTTCTTATTTCGGTATTTTATTACCGAAACTTGAGTGTTTTATATAAAATTTCAAACCACTCCCTATCAATATATCCCTAATTCCGAAAAAAAACAATAGAAAATCCCCGCAAAAAACAGAAAAAAGGCTTTTACGGCATTTTTCTTACCGCTTTCCCTTAGGTTCTTTTGAAAAGGGTGGTTTTTTCGTATTCCTCCACCGGGGCCAGCCAATCGGTTCCCACCGGTACCCCCGCCTCAAGGCAGAGTTTGTCCCAAACCGCGGGGAAGGGGAAGGTTTTTAGTTCTTCCATCAGGGCGAGCCGCTCGTGGTTTTTACCGGCCTTTTCCGCTTCCACGAGGAGTTTGGTGGGTTCCAGCAGGGCTTCCAGGATGCCCTTCCGCAGGCTTCGGGTGCCGATGGTCCACGCGGCGATACGGTTTATGGAGGCGTCAAAGAAATCCAGGGCCAGATCAATGCGATCCAGGGCGTTTTGCCGGAAAATTTCCCGGCAGACTTCCCGTAATTCATCGGAATATATGGCCACATGGTCCGAATCCCACCGGAGTCCCCGGCTAAAATGGATCAGCACCCCCGGGGTAAAGAGGAGAACCGCGGATATTTTATCGGAAATAACTTCGGTTGGGTGGAAATGTCCCATATCAAGGCATAGTTTTACCTGGTTTTTTGCCGCGTATCCCAGATAAAACTCGTGGGAGCCCACCACATAGGCCTCGCTGCCTATGCCGAAGAGTTTACATTCCACCGCGTCGGTAATGGTTGTAGCGTCCAGGGGGACGGCGAGGATCTCGTCCAGGGCGTCCCGCAGCCGGAGCCGGGGGCCGTGCCGGTCCGCGGGAAGGTCCTTGGACCCGTCGGGGATCCAGATATCGTTTACCGAGGGGGAACCCTGGTTTGCCCCAAAGGCCGAGGCGATCCGCCGGGACGCGATGCCGTGGCGGATCCAGAATTTGCGGATCTTCGGGTCGGCGCTGGAAAGGGTGCCGTTGCCGGCCAGGGCGTGGGAAAAAAAGGAGGGGTTAAAATCCAGGGGGATCTTCTTTTTCTTGGACCAGGCCATCCATTTTTGGAAGTGTTCCGGCTCCAGCTCGTCCCGTCCTACTTTTTTATTGCCCGTCTCGGCGTAGAACATGTGGAGGTTGAAACGTTTTTTTCCCGGTATCAGGGAAAAGGCGAATTCCGCGTCCGCCCGGAGTTCCTCCCCGTTCCGGGCCCGGCCGGGATAATTACCGGTGGCGAGGATCCCCCCTCCGGTAATACCCTCGGCACCCTCGAAGCCGGTTACATCATCCCCCTGCCAGCAGTTCACGGAAACCGGTACGTTCAGGGCGGCTTTAATGGCCTTATCCGTATTAATTCCAACCTTTGCGTAAACCTCCTTTGCCAAGCCGTAGGCTTGTTCCAAGGATTCTTTCGTTTGATAGGGCTTCATGGTTACTCCTCCTGTTATCCCGAAACTTTGGAACGGTAGTGTTCCACTTCCCAGTTATTGATAAAATCGATTTTATCGGCCGCCATAAACCGGGGGCCTCCGAAGGCTTGGCTGTAAACCGCCACCTTGGCGGCATCGGTAAAAAGTTCCAGGGCAAGCCGGGCCGCCTTTTCCGAGGGGCCGACGCCGAAGACCCCGACTCCCCTGAGGGCGACGATCTTTGGGGGGCGTCCGGTTTTTTTCAAGTGGGTTTTCCAGGCGTCCCCAATCGGTTCGGCAAGGTCTTTTTCCGGGGTGTTACCGGTATCGATAAAGAGGGGGGCGCTGCCGGAGTACACGATGTGATCCGGGGTATAGGCCGAAGAAACCGGATAAAACGCCGCGGCGTCCTCCACCAGGGCGGCGATTTCCCGGTTCCGTTCAAAAACAGCCGTCCCCGCTCCGGGGGCGGATCCGGCGCTTCCCGCCAGATCCGCCAGAACGGCGGCGGCCGGTGCGGAAGGGCCGTATTGCGGGGTTTTACCGGAAAAATCCGGTTCCCGGACGATTTTTGAACCCAGGGTATCCATAATATACCGGTAAATTTCCCGAATTTTCTCCGGGGTATCCGCTCCCACAAAAACCCCGTGGTTTTGCAGGAAGATGATCGCCGCCGGATCGCCGGACCGGCCGTCCAGGACATCCTTTACCGCCCGGGAAAGGGTGTACCCCGGATTGATTTCGGGGATCCACAGGGCCCGTTCCCCGAATAAGTTCCGGGCTTCCCCGGCGCCCCCGGCCGAACAGGTCAGGCCGTTTACCAGGGCCGGATGGGTATGAATCACCAGGGCAAAGGGGAGGATGTCGTGGAGGAGGGTCTCCACACTGGGACGTTTTTGTTCTTCCCCGGGCATTTTCGCGGCCATCATATCCGTCAGGACCGCCGCCTCCCGGCGGGCCGGGTCTTCAGGGTAGGTTTTTTCCCATATTTGGGCAAGCTTACCCCGATCCATTTTGACAAAACCCTCGGCGGCAATATCCGCCAGGGTCGTCCCGGACCCTTTTACCCAAAGGGTCGTCTTATCCTTGAGGGAGGTGTTCCCTCCGCCGGCGATAACATAGTCCGGATTGGCCCCGTAATACCGGGACAGGATGATAAGATCTTCTATAGTGGTCATGCCCCCTATTTTAACACCTATTTTAAAATAAGAGATGGATATTTATATATATGATGATGGATATTTTACCAATCCGGGGGGCTTTACTGGCGGATATAGGTTTTCCAATCCGAAGGGGCCACCCCGGTTTTGTTTTTGAAAAGCCGGGAAAAATAGTAGGGGTCCTCAAAGCCCAGACTAAAGGCCACCTCTTTAACCGTAACATTGTCCTGCTCCAAAAGGCTTTCGGCTTTATGTATCTTTATATGGATATAATACTGATAAGGGGTCATGGACGTATAGGTTTTGAATATCTCATTGAGTTTTGAGGAGCTTACCCCTATCTGTTCGGAAATACTCGGCACGTTAATCGCCTTAAAAACATTGGTTTCCATAAGGTATTTGGCCTTTTCCACGATTTTTTGATAATAATTGGGCTGCCCCGCCCGGCGTTCCTGGGTCAGGGTTTCCGCGATCAGGGTCAGGATCCCCGCGCATGCCTTGATCTGATAGAGGGGCTGCTGGTTCCGCACTTCCTCGAAGATCTGCCCGAAGACAGATACGATGTCATTGTGAAGCCCTATTTCAAAAAAAGTATGTTCCGGGGAAAGGATCCCCTCCGCCACCAAATTGGAATAAAACCCGCCCTTAAAGCCGGCCCAATATTCATGCCAGCCTATCTCAAAGACGGGTTTGTAAAAATGTTTTATCCCCGGGAGGATCAATAACAGGGAACCCGGTAAAACCCTATGGGTTTTACCTTCGCTCCCAAAGATTCCTTCCCCCTTGGTGATATAGACGATTTGAAATTCCGGCAGGGTCCGGCCTTCCGCCACCTGCCTGAAAAGGACGGGATGTTCGTTTTTACCCGGAGGATAGACCACATAGGGTTGTACCTCCATACTGCCCGCGGTGGTACACACCATCCCGATTTTTTCATCTTCTCCGCTATAGGGGAGGTAATGCAAGAAAGAATCCCGAATTTCTTCAAAAGAATTTTCCATAAAAACGATAATACAATGTTTTCTCCATCATCACAAGAAAAAAATCTATGAAATATTCGTTTTTTTCCATCCTTATCAGGGAAATGTCCATTCACAGCCCGGAAAAATCAGGAGAAACTGAATAAATAAATTCAGGGGTTTTTTAAAAACCGAGGTTTTGGGAAAGACCCATAGACAAGAAAAGCGGGGGAACCTTGAGCCGGAGGGCGGACGGTTCCCGGTTAAAAGGAGCGGGGATGGCGGAAAAAGCGGATTATATCCTGGAGCTTCGGCACATTACCAAGACATTTCCCGGGGTGAAGGCCCTTGACGATGTTCATTTCACTTTAAAGAAGGGAGAGATCCACGCGCTCATGGGAGAAAACGGGGCGGGTAAGTCCACCTTAATCAAGATCATCACGGGGGTATACCTGCCCGACGGGGGAGATTTTCTGATTGACGGCAAACAGGCGAATGTCCGTCATCCCCCCGACGCCCAGGCCTTGGGCATCGCGGCGATCTATCAGCACGTTACCTGCTTTCCTGATATAACGGTGGCGGAAAATATCTTTATGGGACATGAAAAGACGAGGCCCCCTTTCAATCGTATTGACTGGAAAACTATGAACCGGGAAGCCTCGGACCTGTTGTCCCAGCTTGATGCGAAATTTGACGCCCGCGCTGTAATGGGGACCCTTTCGGTGGCCCAGCAGCAGATTGTGGAGATCGCCAAGGCCCTTTCCACCAACGCCCGGATCATCATCATGGACGAACCCACGGCGCCGCTTTCAAACCGGGAAAGCGAAGATCTTTACCGTATTACCGAAAATCTGAAACAAAAGGGCGTATCCATCATTTTTATATCCCACCGTTTTGAGGATATGTACCGTCTGGCGGATCGGGTAACGGTGCTGCGGGACGGAAAGTATATCAATACCTGGAGTATCGGGGACGTTGATAATCACACCCTGGTAACCGCGATGGTGGGCAGGGAAATCGTTCAGTTCTTCCCCCAGCGGGATGCCAGGATTGGGGAGGAGGTCCTCAAGGTTGAAGGGCTTTCCCGGATGGGTTTCTTTAACAACGTGAGTTTTTCCGTGCGCCGGGGGGAAGTGCTGGCGCTGACCGGCCTGGTGGGGGCGCGGCGTACCGAAGTCTGCGAGGCGATCTACGGAATTTCCGCTTACGATTCGGGGACCGTTACGCTGGAAGGCAGAAGGTTAAACCGCCTTATTCCGACCCAGGCCATCGCGGAGGGCATCGGCTTTCTCCCCGAAGACCGGTTGAAGCAGGGGCTGGTACTCCGCTGGGAAATCGCCAAAAACATCAGCCTCCCTATTCTGGATAAATTTGTCCGGTTCGGCTGGCTTGACACCCGGCGGGAAAATGAAAAGGCCGGGGAAGTGGCGGAGAAGCTGGCGGTAAAGGCGGTAAGCGTACATGACCTGGTCTCCACCCTTTCCGGCGGCAACCAGCAGAAGGTGATTGTGGGGAAGATCCTCAACGCGGACATGAAGGTGATCATCCT
>JAIRMO010000094.1 GCA_031258625.1 Spirochaetaceae bacterium
AAAGAGAGCGGATAAGGAAACCGGCGCGCTAAGGAACCGTATAAAAAAGATTACAGGGGGGGGTAGAAAATCACGGAGGCGTCAAGCGATCCCCCGGCGGACAAAACACGGTCTGGCACGGCTTATTCCTTTGTATGATTTTTCCCCAAGATGCGCTTGCGATGATGAAACAGGAACATAGGATAATATGACGGTGAAAAAAAGTCAATGGGACTTTCGGTAACATTTTAAAACGAGGCATTTCGGGGGGGGGCCTGAAGGCGCCGGGGCACCGGTGGCAGCGTCCTCGCGCCTCAGCCCCTCCCCAGGAGTTCCTCCCATTCCCGGGTCTTTGCCTCGATCCCCGCGGCGGCATCCCTAAGGCGGGCCCGTACCTCCCGGACCTTTTCCCCGTTGGCATAGATCTCGGGCCGGGCGAGGCTCGCCTCCAGGCCGGCCTTTTCCGCCTCCAACTCCGCTACGCGCCGGAGGAGCTCCGCCTCCTCCCGTTCCAGCCGCCGGAGCCGGGCCTGGCGCTGTTTTGCCGCTTCCCGCTGTTCCGCCGCTGTGGGGGCCTTCCCCGCGGCGGGGGGAGCGGGGGCAGGCCCTTTGGGGGGTGAGCCTTCCAGGGGCAGGAAACCCCCTTCGGGGGCCCGGCGGTCCAGGTAGTAGCCGTAATTCCCATAGAAAAGCCGGGGGAGCCCTGAACCGCCGGGGGAGATTTCCAGAGTTTTGGTGGAGAGGGCCTCCATAAAAGCCCGGTCGTGGGAGACAAAGACGATGGTCCCGGGAAATTTTTTCAGGGTGTCCAGGAGTATGTCCTTGGAATAGAGATCCAGATGATTGGTGGGTTCGTCCAGGATGAGGAGGTTCATGGGGGTAAGGAGCATTTTAAGGAGGGCCAGTCGGCTTTTTTCCCCCCCGGAGAGGACCGAAATAGGCTTGTACACATCGTCCCCCCGGAAAAGGAAACTCCCCAGCATATCCCGCGCCTTGGGAATAAGCGCCGTGGGGGCCTCGGCTTCCATAAATTCCAGGACCTTCCGGTCCCCCGTCATGGCTTCCGCCGCGTCCTGGGAAAAATACCCCGCCGCGATACCCGCGCCGTAGTGGATGCGCCCCTCAAATTCCCCGTCGGCTCCGGCGAGGATCCGCAGCAGGGTGGTTTTCCCCGCGCCGTTGGGGCCCACCACCACCAGCTTTTCCCCGGATTCCAGGGTGAAGTCCAGGCCGCTGAAAACCCGCAAGTCTCCGTACCGTTTCCCCAACCCCGCCGCGGTCAGGGCGATACGGCCGGCGTGGGGGGGCGGCGGAAAGGTGATGCTGATCTTCTTGAAGGATTCGGGGATCTCGATCCGTTCCATTTTTTCCAGCCGCTTAATGAGTTCCTGGGCAAAAGCCGCCTTGCTGGCCTTGTACCGGAACCGGCGGATAAGCCCTTCGGTCTTGACGATTTCTTCCTGCTGGGCTTTGTACCGGGCCATAAGGCTCTCCAGCTCCATCCGGCGGATCTCCTCATAGGCGGTATAGTTCCCCGTGTACCGGGTGAGGGTCCCCTGGAAGAGTTCATAAACTTCCTTTACCGTTACATCCAGAAAATACCGGTCATGGGATACCATAAGGTACCCCCCGGAAAAGTCCCGGAGCCACCCCTCAAGCCAGGAACGGGCTTCGATGTCCAGGTAATTGGTGGGTTCGTCCAGGAGCAGGATGTCGGGGTTTTCCAGAAGCGCCTTGGCCAGGGCTATCCGCATCTGCCAGCCCCCGGAAAACTCCTCCACCGGCCGGTCCAGGCCGGCGGGGGAAAAGCCCAGGCCGGTTAATACCATGGAAATATGCTGATCCCGCCGGTAATAACCGGAATTTTCCACCTCCTCCTGGAGGCGCTGATGTTCTTCCAGCAGGGCGGCGGTCTTCCCGTCGTCCCGGACGGCGGTTTCCAGGGCCCTGCCCAGGTTTTCCATTTCCGCCAGCATGGAAAGCGCCGGGGCATAGGCGGTTTCCGCTTCCTCCCGGAGGGTCCGGCCCCGGTGAACGATCCCCGATTGGGGGAGATAGGAAACCCGGCCGGATTTCTGGAGGGCCCGTTCCCCCGAGTCGGCGGGGATGTTTCCGGCGATTACCTTCATCAAGGTGGACTTCCCCGAGCCGTTGGCCCCGGTCAAAGCGGCCTTGGACCCGGCGGCAAGGTGGATGTTGATGTCCTTGAGAATATCCCGGTCGCCAAAGGCAAGGGACGTTTTGGTAATCTGGATAAACGCCATGGATCAGTTTTCCGTTTTCATAAAATAGATAATAGTCGGCGAAGCCGCCCGGTGGGTAACGGTAGATTCCTCCACATTACCGGGCGGTACATACTCCAAACGGATCCCCTGGGCGTCCAGGGTATACAAAAAATTGGCCGTTGTCCCGGGGCTTCCGATTCCGTTAAAATGAAACGCCAAAGCCCCATCGTAGCGGCCGGCCAGGGAAATATCCAGAAAAAGCCCCATATCCACCGTTCCGTTACCCAAGGAGCTGGGGGAAATGACCTGGGGGATGAGGAAATCGTAATTCGACCAGGTAAAAGTCCCCTCAGTTTCAAAGGAGAGGGCCCCGTAATTAGCGCTGGTGTAGTTTGGGCCCTGGATATAGAGGATTTCAAAGAGGGCTTCCCGGCGTCCGAGTTCCTGGGTGATAATATCCGGTACATTCGAGGGGAGGGTAACAAAAAGCAGGGTCTGAAGGGCGCCCTTGTTTTCGGTGTACTGTACCACCAAGGTAGTATCCGTCTGGAGGCTCATCTGTAGGGAAGCCCCCTCAAAGCGCCAGGCCCGGTTCCCGGTGCGCCGGATGCCGGAATAGGAGAAGGTTTTATCCACATTGGGGTGATATATCCGGGCAATACCCGTTTCATGGCCGGGTAAAAATTGCCATTGCTTCTCAAATTCCTCGACCTGTATCTTTTTTTCCAGAATCATGGAAAGGTAGAATTCGGGGGACCAGGTTTTGGACAAAACATATTCCAGATCCGGGTCCGGGACATCTTCGGTGGTATCCGCCTTGGCGGCCAAGACCCCCTCGGTGTGTTCAAACAATTTGAGCCGGTATGAAAAACAGTACCCGATGGTACCGTCTTCGGTAAGCACCCGGAACCAGTCGCCGGGAAGGGGCTCGCCGGTGGTACTTATGGCGGGGATCCCCTCTTCCCGGGAGAGGATCTTGATTATCTGGCCCAATTTAAGGCGGTATACCCGGCGGGCATTGTTATCCGGGTTATCCCGGATAGGAAGTCCGTCCTGCAATATTTCGGCATAGGTTTTGGCATATTCGGAAAAGGCCGCGGCGTATTTTCGGGCGGCGCTTTTGGTTCCCCGCATTTCAAGCTGCCAGAGGGGGATTTCAAATTTATTATTTCCCTTTTCCCCGGTCCGGTATTCATGGGGAATCCCCGCTACCCAAACCTGGTTTAAATTGGACTTAATATAGACCGGCAGGATCGTCCCCGAAGGTACCACGGGGTTTTCCGTGGACCATAACAGAACCCCCCAGCCTAAATGCCGGGTACAGGAGCCGAACAAAACACCGAACCCGCATAGGACCCCAAGTAATAAACCCCGAAGCATGGCCTTGGTTTGGGGTACCGTAGATTTCATTTTTCTATTTTCCATAAAATTATCCTCAAATCAACAGCCTCGCCGCAAGGCGGGTTCTTGGGCATATACCCTTCACATACAATCTCATCCCTTTGACCACTGCCGCAGTTTCCCGGCGGTCCAGTGGGAAACCAAAAGCTGTAAACGGCGGTAGGTTTTGATCTCATCGTCCAGAACCGCTTCCGCAAACACGATCTGGGATATGGTATCCGTTAAATTACCGGGGAGTTCCAGGATCCACCGCGAGAGGAGGGTCCCGTTTAGGTGATCTACATAGGCCGAAACAGCCGGAGGCAGCCTCCGGGCCTGTTTGTCCAACAGGGCCTTTTCGGAATTTTTGTCCAACCGCCGCTTATTACCGTGGGTGGAGGCGTAAAATTCAAAGGCCGATTCCGCTTCGTCCTTACAGAGGGTCGCAATCCGGAATTCATCCTCCAAAAAACGGACCAGCAAGGGGTAAAACTGATTCTGTATCCGCAAAATACTCGCCATGGACAGGATTACCTCATCCCTAAGGTAGGGCGGAGGATCGGCCGCCTTGAGGATATCCAGAAGCAGCGGAAGGGACTCGGAGGCCCCGTAGAGCCCAAAGGCCTCCACCCCCATTATTTTGAGCCGGGGGTTTTCTGTGTTAAGGATTATCCGCTCTATTTCGGGGCGGAAAGCCTCATCCTTGAGTTTCGCCAGGGCAATGATCGCCTCCCCGGCCAGCATATAGTCATGGGAACCGGCCAGTTCCCTCAAAATGGGAATGGCGGCATAGACCCGATGGTTCCCCAGGATCCGGGCGGAAATATAGGCGGTGGTATAGGGATTGTTGATGGTATCGTTGACGAGGGCCTTTTCGGCGTCTTCATTCAGGGCGTCCAATGTTTCCAGGGCCCGCAGGGATTCACTGCGGGTGGAAAGCCGGGGGGATTTTGTCCGATCCAAAAGCCCTTGTATGGATAATTGGGACGGCGTATCATGGAGGGCCCCCAGGAGGGCTTCTTCCTCCTCCCTGTCATTGGTTTTGTTGAGTTTGTCCAGGAGGGTAATGGCCCTGAGGTCCCGAAAAGAGAACATCACCTCCATGGCGCCCCTGAAGGGGAGGGACCCCAGGGCCACGAGGCTTTTTTGCATTACCAGGATAAGGGCGGTAATACCGATGAGGAGGATATACAAGATCTTATAAGAGGTAAACACGGAGATCTCCAAAGCGCTAAAGATATCCAAAAACAGGCCCGCCAGGAAAGACCCCCCCGCCCCGGCAAGACCAAAAACAAAAAAGTATACGATCCCCATATTCAGCATATATTTCGCGGGGACCAGGGCCAAAAAGTAGGTCTGGGCTATCCCTTCAGCGCCCAAAAAGCCAAAATTCACGATGAAATGCAAAAAACTCAGGAAGAGGATCACCGTGGAAAGATTTTCCACCGCCCCCCGGGGAAACAACACGATGGGGATCATCCCCGCAAATCCAATAATGGTACAAACCAGATAGATCGGCTTAACCCCTATCCGGTCCACGAGGAATTTGATGGCCAGCCCCGCCATCAGGACCCCCAGCCCCCCAAAGACCGAATACAGGGAAACCATGCCGTCCCCCTGGAAAAACACTTCCCGGCTGTACACCACGAGGAAGGCCCGGGCAATGGCGGAAACCAGGGCGACCAAAAACAATATGATAATAAAATGCCTGAAAGAAGCCTTGGAAAGGGATTCCCGGAGCATATTAAAAAAATCGACCGGGGCTTCCCCTTCGGGGCCTTCCGGTTCCGGAATACGGTTCACCAGGGCGCTGCTGAGAATTCCCCCCACAATACCCAAGGTGATGAGGATCGAATAGAGAAAGAGGGGCGGATCCCGTCCCAGGACTACGGCGATGATAAAGCCGGCGAACATCCCCACGGCGCTGTTGATAACCTGGATCTGGGTCATATAACTGCCCCGGTCAGGCCCCGCCGCCAGGTAGTTCAGCACCGGGTTGTTCCCAATCATCCCGATCCCCCGGAAGATATGGAAGGCTAAAACCCCCAGAAGGGTAAGGGCCATAGCAAGATCATGTCTGCCGGCGGAAACCGCAAAGGGCGCGCAAACCAGGGGGATCATGGCCAGGGTCCGGATCAGCCAGGCGATACTGTAGATCCGGATGATGGAAAAACGTTTTGCCAGGAGTTTCCCCAGGGGAAGGAAAAAGAAAGCCACATAAATCAGGGCATTGAGAAGCCCTATTATAGTAGAAGACGCGTTCATTCTCAGGGCAAAGAGGATGATGATATTCCCCGCCAATAAGGACCACGAAAAGGAATTGAAAACCGTAAAAAGATTGTATAAATCCCGGGCTTTACCAAGGCGGTAGGGTGAAAGCATACTAGCCATAATATTATTAATAATATTTGCCGTGTTAAATATCAAGGGATGTACGCCCCAGGGTACCCCGCGTTTATCCTGCTCTATGGGGGCCCCGGGTTGACCCCGGCGGCGCCGGTCCGTACAATAGAACCATGGCACTTAACTGCGGTATTGTGGGGCTCCCCAATGTGGGGAAGTCCACCATCTTTCAGGCCCTCAGCGCCGCCCCCGCGGAGGCGGCGAATTATCCCTTTTGTACCATTAACCCCAACCTCGGTATTGAGGATGTGCCCGATGAACGGCTCCGGAAACTTTCGGAAATTTTTAAGCCCCGGCTTACCATCCCCGCATCGGTGGAAT
>JAIRMO010000099.1 GCA_031258625.1 Spirochaetaceae bacterium
GGGGAACCGCAGGCGGCAATACCAAGGGCGCATACTATCAGGACGAGGGGTACAAGCCGGAGATTACCAAACCCGGTAGGGGGGGGGGGGGGGGGGGGGGGGTAAACAACATGGCACGGCTCCTTTCAAGGATTTTCGCGTATTCTTCATCATACATCTCCTTTTCACGCAATCACCGGGGAACCACCTTCCCCGTTCATAAAAAAAGTATACCACAACAAAGAGCAGTTAGCAAATGGGCGCCAGGCACCGTCATCCGTAAAAACTGATTATTTGTAAAGCGGTCAATTCATCGGTAAAAAGATCGGTTAGCAGTTTTCCTTTAAGGGCCGCGTGAATAGCCGTGGCCTTCTGCCTTCCGCAGGCTATACCAATGCGGCGTTTTATATTCATAAAAAAAGAGGTGTCTATGCCTACCACCCTCCGGTTAATCGGGATGTCCATGAACCGGCCCTCATTATCGTAATGATAACCGCACAGATGACCGCAGGAACCGGCTTCAAGTATCCGCCGGGCTTCTTCCGGCGAAAGAAAACCCGCCCGGACCATGGCGCTGTCCTCCGGCAGATCGGAGCTTAAACCAACCAGGGCAATATCGAGCGTCCGGGTTTTTTCCACCGTGTCCCGAATCCCCGGCTCGGAAAGCAGGGCCTGTTTAAGTTCGGCCGTTTTTACCAGCAGGGGGGAAAGAAAGGGGTAGAACCGTCCGTTGATTTTCTCCGCCAGAATACGGGCAAGCTCGGAACCTTCGTAAAACAGGGCGGAGGCCCCCAGGCCCCCCATAAGCTGAACCACGTTGCAGTCTACTAAGGCGATTTTAGGAAGCTGCCGTATGGTATGGTACAGGGCGGTTCCCCAGGAAATGCCGATATTCATGTTGTTTTCTAATGTTGAAGCAAGAAACCCCGCCGCCTCAAGGCAGGTTTTGTACAGCGTCAGGGAATAATCGGCTTCGTTGGGAACCACGCAGGCCATGTTCAGATGGTAACGCTCCACCAGGCGGCGGCTCGTTTCGGAAGAAAAAGAAGAATTGTCGTTGATCCGTATTTCTACTATGCCCTTTTCACGACACTCCTTAAGAATACTCGCCACGGTGGGCCGGGAAATGTTATATAGTTTCGCTATTTCCGATTGGGACATGGAATCCAGATAGTAATGTTTTGCCACCTCTACTAAAAAATCAAAAGATTTATTCATTTTTTCCCTTTTGGAGGAAGGTGGATACATTTTCCCAGACAGTCGGCGGCCGCCTCCATAAGGGCTTCCGAAACCGTGGGATGTCCATGCGTGATTTCCGCCAGTTCGTGGACGGTAATTTCCATAGCCATAAGAGCCGCCGCCTCATTGATGATCTCCGATGCTCCGGACCCAACCATGTGTACGCCGAGAAGTTTACCATACCTTTGATCCGAAAGGATTTTTACAAAACCCTCTCCCTGTCCGGCGCTCAGGGCCTTGCCGTTCGCCGCCAGGGGAAATCTTCCAACCGCTACGGCCCCCTCTTTTTCCGCTTCCTCCTGGGTGAGCCCAACCGCGGCCGCTTCAGGAAAACAATACACCACCGAAGGAACATGGTCAAGGTCCGGTTTTTTTACGCTTCCCGGCAGGCCCAACTGGGCCGCCGCGTTTTCCGCCGCCGTTTCCGCCATCTTAAAGGCGGCGTGGGCCAGCATCTTCTTTCCGTTGATGTCCCCCGGAGCAAATACGCCGGGAACCGAGGTTTCCATGTAATCATTCACCAGGATCTTTCCCCGTTCCGTTTGTATCCCCTCCCCGCCCAGGCAGGAAAGATCCCCGGTCCTGCCGATGGAAACCAGCACCGAATCGGCCTCAATGTTTTTACCGTCCGCCAGGATCAGTTTGAAGTCCCCGGGTTTTTCAATTTTTGACAACCCTACGCCGCTCAGTATCTCCACGCCCCGGGCGGCAAGAATTTTGTGGATCAACGCCGATGTTTCATGGTCCATAAAGGGGAGGATCCGGGGCATGGCTTCGATGACGGTGATTTTACTGCCAAAGGACCGGAAGATCATGGCCATCTCAATCCCGATGACCCCTCCCCCGATTACCACAAGCCGCCGGGGAATTTCTTCCAGATCAAGAATCTCCGTACTGCCAAGGACGCCCGGGAGGTCCAGGCCGGGAATCGGAAGTTTCGCGGTTTGGGAGCCCCCGGCAAGCAGTACCTTTTTCGCGCGGATACCGCTTTGGCCGGTTACGGAGATGTTGAAGCCGCCGGAAGCCCCCCCCAGCAGTTTCCCTTCCCCCCGGATAAGCTCCACGCCGTTGGCGGAAAGGAGGGAAGCCACGCCGCCGGTAAGTTTTTTTACGACCCTGTTTTTTTCGCGGATCACCGCGGCCATATCGACTTCCGCCGGGCCGGTTTTGATTCCCCTTTTGGGAGCTTCCGCGATTTCGTGGACCAGTTTCGCGGTCTTCAAGAGCGCCTTGGTGGGTATACACCCCCGGTTAAGGCAGGTTCCCCCCACCTGATCTTTTTCAATCAGCACCGTCCGGGCTCCCAATTGGGCGGCTTTTATGGCCCCCACATAACCGGCGGGCCCCCCGCCTATAACCGCTATATCAAATTCAGCCATATAATACTCCCAAAACAGCCCCCACTATTAAATCAGCGCTTCCTTAGGTGAGGATCAAAAGCGGCGCTTCCAAAAGCTCCCTAAGGGTTTTAAGGAAAAGCGCCGCATCGGCGCCGTCCACAATACGGTGATCAAAGGCAAGGGAAAGGCCCATCTTTTTCCGGCTTACCACCCTTTCCCCGTCAAGTTTAAGCTCATCTTCCACGGCGCAGACGCCGAGGATTCCCGCCTCCGGGGGGTTGATGATCGGCGTGAAGGCCGTTATGCCGTACATTCCCACATTGGAAACGGTGAAGGTCCCCCCGGACATTTCATCGGGAGAAAGTTTGCCGCCCCGGGCTTTGGCGGCCAGATCCGCCGCGGCCGCAGAAAGGGCCAACAAACCCCGATCCTGGGCGTTACGCAGGACCGGAACCAGAAGCCCCCGATCGGTGGCCACGGCCACACCGAGATTAACGCTTCCCTTGTAGATCAGGTCATTGCCGTCCAATACCGAATTCATACGGGGATGGGACACAAGGGCCTTGACCGTCGCGGCCGCCACAAAATCGTTTACCGTGATCTTCGCCGCGGCCCCGGCGGCGCTAAGTTGATCGTTAAGTTCCTTCCTGAGGGCCAGCATCCTGGTTACATCGGCCCGGGTGTTTTCGGTAACCTCCGGTATGGTCTGCCGGCTTTCGGTCATACGTTTTCCGGTGATACGCTGAATGTTGGTAAGGGGCGCCCGGGTATCCACACGGGCCGGGGAACCGGCAACGGGTCCGCCCGGGGGGGCGCCCAAATCGCCGCTGAATATCTTGCCGCCGTAACCGGAGCCCCGCAGCCCCTCAAGGGGGATCCCCTCCGCCTCCGCCATACGCCGCGCCAGGGGCGTAGCCGTTACCGCGGAAGGCGCGGCCGCTACGTCGGCCCGGCGTATCTCGCCGGATTTTCCGCCGGGGCTGACCGAGGACAGGGCGATACCCCGTTCCTTTGCCAGCGCCCGGGCGGCGGGGGTGGCCTTGGGCCGCGGCCCCCCCGCGGATACCGCGCTTTGCCCGGTATCCGGGACCGGGGCGGCGGGCTCGACGGGAACCGGGGCGGCCGGGCCGGCCGAGGCGGCCTCCTGGGGCAGGGTCTCTCCGGGCTGCCCAATCCAGGCGATCGCCTTGGTTACCGGAACGGTCTCGCCGGCCTTTCTCCGAATCGCCAGAATAATCCCGTCATAATCGGATTCCAGTTCCATCGTGGATTTATCGGTTTCGATAAGGGCCACTATATCGCCCTTATGGACCTGATCCCCCTCTTTAACCCGCCATTCAACAATAACGCCCTCTTCCATTGCCATGCCCGTTTTGGGCATGATGATTGAATTAGCCATGTTTCTTCCTTAATTTTATTTTAACAGCGATTCAACCGCGGCGGCGATCTTTTCTTCCGTGGGGACCACTTGGGCTTCCAGATGGGGATTATAGGGAATGGGAACATCCATCCCGCCGAGGCGTTTGACCGGAGCGTCAAGGTAGAAGAAGGCTTCGCTCTCCACGATGACGCTGACGATTTCGCCGCCAAAACCGCCGGTCTGGCAGGCTTCGTACACCACCAGTACCTTTCCCGTTTTTTTTGCCGACGCGATAAGCGTTTCCTTATCCAGCGGAACCAGGGTGCGTATATCTATCACTTCCAGATCTACCCCCTTGGCCTCAAAGGACTGGGCCGCCTTGAGGCAGCGCTGAACCATGCGGCCGTAGGTAATTATTGTCGCGTCCTTGCCCTGACGTTTTACGTCGGCCTTGCCCAGGGGGATCGTGTAATCCTCCGCCGGATCGGGTACGGGCCCCTTGGTTCTATAAAGGAGCTTCTGTTCCAGAAAAACCACCGGATTGGGGTCGTAAATGGACGCCTTAAGCAGCCCCTTGGCGTCATAGGGGGTTGAGGGTATTACCACCTTAAGCCCCGGTATGTTGGCGACCCAGGCCTCGGGGCTTTGGCTGTGCTGTTCCGCCGCCCCCGTACCGGACCCCCCGGGGGCTCTGAGTACCATGGGAACCGCGCCCTGGCCGCCGAACTGGAAACGGTTTTTGGCTCCCTGGTTGCACAGCGGTTCCATAGCCAGGGTGATAAAATCGCTGAACATGATCTCCACAATGGGAAGCAGCCCCGTCATGGCGGCCCCCACGGCGCAGCCGGTTATTCCCAGCTCCGAAATCGGGGTGTCCCGAACCCGTTCTTCGCCGAATTCCGCAAACATACCCCGGGAAACGCCAAAGGCGCCGCCGTAAATACCCACATCCTCCCCCATCAGGATGATCCGTTTGTCCTTTCGCATTTCCTCACACATGGCCTCTTTTAAGGCATCGGCATAGGTTATTTCACGCATCTCACCACTCCTACAGCACAAAACCGTTTTTCGCTTTCTGATCCCGAACATCACCGGAAGCGTAAACATCATCCATAATACGATCTATGGACAGCACCGGAGAGGCTTCGGCAAAGGCCACCGCCCCGGCGATGTCGTCCCGGGCCTTTTGGTCAAAGGCGTCGATCTCCCCCGGGGTAAATATTTTTTCTTTAAGGAGGTATTCCCGGTAACGTTTGATAGGGCACTTTTCTTTCCAGCTTGCCACTTCTTCCTTGGTACGGTAAACTTGGGGATCGCTCTTTGAGTGGCCCATCCAACGATAGGTGTTCAGCACCATGAGCAGGGGACCGTTTTCCAGGATGTATTTCCGGGCTTTTTTTGTTTCTTCATATATGGTCAGAACATCGTTCCCGTCCAGGGCTATCCCCTTCATACCGTAGGAGGAAGCCCGGATAGAAATGTCTTTAATGTGCATGGATTTATCGACATGGGTAGACATGCCGTAGAAGTTGTTGGTGCAGACAAAAAGCACCGGAAGCTGCCATACCGAGGCCAAATTCAAAGACTCGTGAAAAGCCCCTTCGTTGGTAGCCCCGTCGCCGAAGAAACTCACCGTAATATTGGGCTTTTTAAAGTATTTCTGCGAAAGGGCCGCTCCGGTAGCCACCGGGATGCCTCCTCCCACAACCCCATTGGCCCCCAAACTCCCCACGGAAAAATCGGCGATATGCATACAACCGCCCTTTCCTTTGCAATAACCGGTCTCTTTACCCAGGAATTCGGCCATCATTTTTTTTGTATCCATACCCCGTCCGATGGCCTGACCATGGCTGCGGTGCGTTTGGGTGATCATATCTTCTTTTTCCAGCGCCATACAAACCCCGATTCCGGTGGCTTCCTCCCCGATACAGAAATGAGCGGTCCCGTGTACCTTGCCTTCCACAAAAAGCCGGGCCGCGGTCTCTTCAAATATCCGGGTTTGTACCATTTTAAAGTAAAATTCCCCATATAATTCTTTGGATAAATTCATTTTGAAGACCTCCATACCTATTTTATCCATTTTTTTATGATTTGTCAAATGTAAAAATAATTAAAGATAATGTTGCATTTGTTCCAGGATGCCGGATCGGGCGTATCCCGGCCCGCAAATGCCGTTACCCCAATGAAATCGCCTCAAAGCCAGGATAAACGCATAGAATCGTCTACCGCCTGTTTACCGCTATCACAGCAGGGGAAAAGGCTCCTGCGGGAACCGCGCAAGGGATTGAAGCGGAAATACCGTAAGGAATTGGAACGGAAAGCCCGGTTTCCTCTTGAAATTGTCGCGCAAGCGACAACCCATGCGCCGGAAATGTGTCCAAAAGAGAAGAATGCAAATCCTTGAGCGTTTATCCTGCCTTAAAGCGTTGACAACTGCGTCATAGGGGACTAAGCTAATAATATGAATATTTCCACATATACGGTAAAACCGAAGCTCCCCACCGCGCTCAAACCCTTAGAGGAGATCGCCCGGAATCTTTGGCTTTCCTGGAATTTTGACGCGGTCCAGCTTTTTATCCGGTTGGACTATGACGCCTGGCTTCAATCTTCCCAGAGCCCTGTCCGCACCTTGGGCATGGTTAGTCAGGAACGGCTTGCGGAAATGGCGAAGGATGATTCCTACCTTGCCGCTTTAAACGAAGTCTACCGCCGTTTTCTCAAGTACAAGAACGGAGAGACCTGGTATCGGGGAAGCAAACGGGACGTGGTAGCATATTTTTCTATGGAATACGGCATGGACGTTTCCTTCCCCATCTATTCCGGGGGTCTGGGAATGCTTTCCGGGGATCATATGAAAACCTCCTCCGATATGGGCTTGCCCCTGGTGGGAATCGGGCTCCTCTACCGGCAGGGATATTTCCGGCAGTACCTGAACGCCGATGGGTTCCAGCAGGAGACCTACCCTGAAAACGACTGGTACAATATGCCGGTGGAACGGAAAACCAACAAAAAAGGGGAGCCCGTCAAGATCACCGTGGACCTGGCGGGCAGGCAGGCAACGGCGCAGATATGGGAGGTGAAGGTAGGCCGAAGCTCCCTCTACCTCCTGGATACCAATATCGATGAAAATCCCCCGGACATCCGGAATGTAACCGCCACCCTCTACGGCGGGGACAAAGAAACCCGGATTCAGCAGGAGATCCTCCTGGGTATCGGCGGGATCCGGGCCTTGCGGGCCCTGGGGATCAACCCCGCGGCAACCCACATGAACGAGGGCCATTCGGCCTTTTTGGGGCTTGAGCGGATCCGGGAGATCATAGTCGAAAAGAAATTCAACTTTGAGGAGGCCAGAGAAGCCCTGTGGCCCACCAATATTTTTACCACCCATACCCCGGTCCCTGCGGGGAACGAGCGGTTTGATCTGCCCCTGATGGAAAAGTATTTCCATACCTGGCCCCAGATCCTGGGGATAAGCTGGAAGGATTTCCTCAGTTTGGGCAGGGAACGGCCCTACGATGATAACGAACCCTACTGCATGACCATCCTGGCCCTGAAACTCGCCGCCTATGCCAACGGGGTTTCCCGGCTCCACGGGGTGGTTTCCCGGGAAATGTGGAAGGGCCTTTGGCCGGAGCTTCCCCTGAACGAGGTCCCCATCGGCCATGTTACCAACGGGGTACATCCCCGGACCTGGGTTTCCAACAACATGTCCGACCTCCTGGACCGGTATTTCGGCCCCCACTTTGAGGATGAACCCACGGACCTTGCCATCTGGAACCGCATGGACCGGATCTCCGACGAGGAGCTCTGGCGCACCCATGAACGCCGGCGGGAGCGGCTGGTCGCCTTTGCCCGGGACCGGATCCGGCAGAACCTCAAGCGGAACGGCGCGGTGGAGCGCCGGATCCAGCAGGCCGAAGACGCCCTGTCCCCCTACGCCCTTACCCTGGCCTTTGCCCGCCGTTTTGCCACCTACAAACGGGGGAACCTCCTCCTCCGGGATCCGGAACGGCTCCTCAAACTCTTAAAGGACACCGAGCGGCCCATCCAGCTCATATTCGCCGGCAAAGCCCACCCCATGGATATGCCCGGCAAGGATCTTATCCGCAGCATCGTCCACTTTGCCGAGCAGCACGATGTGGAAAGCCGGATCATCTTTTTGGAAAACTACGACATGGCCATGGCCCATTACCTCACCGCCGGGGCGGATCTTTGGCTGAACACCCCCCGGCGCCCCCTGGAAGCGTCCGGAACCAGCGGTATGAAGGCCGCCGTGAACGGGGTCCTCAACTGTTCCATCCTGGACGGCTGGTGGGACGAAGCCTACAAAGCGGAAGTCGGCTGGGCCATAGGCCGGGGGGAAGAGTACGAGGATACCAACCTCCAGGACGAAGTGGAGAGCAAGGCCCTCTACGACCTTTTGGAACGGGAAATCATCCCCCTCTTCTATCAGCGGGGCCGGGACGGGCTGCCCCGGGAATGGATCAAACGGATGAAGACCTGCATGAGGGAAATAGGCCAATCCATGTCCAGCCACCGGATGCTCATGGATTATTCAAATAAATTCTATTTTCCCGCGTTAAAAAATTACCGCCGGATCGTCAAAGACGATTACGCCGAGTCAAAATCCCTGGCGGCATACCTGAATAAGCTCCGCCGGGCCTGGGACAACATCAAGATCCTCAGACTGGATTCCAACGCCAGGCCGGTGATGCAGCGGGGGGATTCCCTGACGGTTACCGCCGCCATAGAACTGGGGGCCCTGGTCCCGGAGGAACTTACGGTGGAACTCTACTACGGGGCGGTGTCCAATCAAAGCAGGAACATCGAACAGGCCCGGCGGGCGGATATGAAACCCGTTGGACGGGACGGTTCGAGTTATCTCTTCCAGGTGAGGGTTGAATGTGCCGATACCGGCTGGCAGGGACACACCGTGCGGATCCTGCCGAAACATCAGGCCCTGGTGCATCCCTACCGAACCGGGCTTATCAAATGGGCCTAGCCGCCGGCCGGCAGGGTTCCGCGTCCGCTGAAGTTAGCGGTTTCCGGGACGCCGGCGCGGCCTAATCCTTCCAGGGGAAGATGAAATTTTTGAAGGAGCGGGTACCGGTTTTTTCCTGTTCCTCAATTAGAATGACTTCCCAGGGGATTTTACGGCGGTTCGCGCCGGGATTTGCCTCCAGCCAGTCGTATTTGAGGAGCCGCAGCCGCAGGGCCTCGTCCAGGTAAAGGAGGATCCCCGCGGGGCCGGGAAAAAGGAGGGCCAAAAAAAGGGAAACCGCTAAAATCACCACATTGTGCAAAAAAGAAAAAACACAAAACAGGGGGTTGTCAAAAAAAATCAGGAAACTTTTTTTTATGGCCCGGGGGATTTTATTGTCCAGCCGGGATCGGATCGGAAGGAAAAACTGTAACGAGAGGACCCCCACCACCAAGGTCCAGAAGATGATCGCCGAAAACAAGAGACCCACCATGGAATTCATGGCCAAGTAAAAGGGAATAATCAGCGTTATTAAAAGATAGGCGGTAAAAACGAAAAGCCCCGCGACCACCCCCGCGGGCCAGGCTGTTTTAAGGTTCCGAAAAAAATCGGCAAATCCAAAGGAACCATAATCGGAAACCGCCTTGAGGGACAGGGCCGCGGCGGCAAGATAGATAAAACACCAGATTATTCCCAGGCACAAAAGGATCAGGGCCATAAAGGGGACGGAGTCCAAAAGGGGGGGGATAAGAACCGGGATCGCCGCCGAGGCGATAAACCCCAGGTTTATCAGGGCCGCCCTAAAAAGATTGTCCCAAAGGTCAAAAAAGGTTTTTTTTATAAGAAACCCTATCATTTTTTTACTATATATTATTATGTCTCCCCCGTCCACCCCGCGGGGCAGGATAAACGCTCTTTGGGCGCATTTCCGGCGCAAGCGCCGGAAACCGGGCTTTCCGCTATAATAGGGTTTAGCAGGCAAAGCCTGCTAAACCCTATTCCGCTCCAATCCCTTGCGCGTTTCCTACGGGAGCCTTTTTTTCCGCTATGACAGCGGTAAACAGGCGGCAGGGGGCTAAACGTAACCCGCAAAAAATTTGAGCGGAATTTGTTCGGAATTTGAAATTTTTGAACCCTTTACTAATGCAAAACAGCCCCTCGATCCCATATATTATCCATGAGATCATTACGGGTATTAAAACAAGGGGTGTGGTACGAAATCCGTACCCGTATCAACAACCGGGAACCCCTGTTCCGTCTCCATAAGGCCCTGGCCCTGTTTGCCAAGGTGTTCCGTCAGACGAAACGCCGGTTTGTCTTCGAGGTCCGGGGGCTGTGTGTGGAGGACGACTGGCTGACGTTTTACATCAAGCCGGCGGACGGGCTGGAGCTACCCGCAATCATGAAGTGGCTGAAACAGGTGTTCGCCCAACGGTACAACCGGGCGGAGGGACGGATCGGGCATATCTGGGGGGACCGGTATGGGTCGCGGATAGTGGAGGGGGAACCGCCTCGGGAGGAACCCGGAGCGGGGCGGGGGGATACGGACACAGGGGTCAGACCCTATGATGGGGATTCAACTATCGGGGTCAGACCCCAGCGTGGGGAAAGGGCGATCCAAACCGCTTTCCCCCCCCAATTCCCGTTTCTCCCCGCACCCGCGCCCGGATAACCGGCGCCAATCCGCCCGGGGTTCCCAATCAGCGTCCCTGTCCACCCCAAGCCGAAGACCCCCGGGGAAAGGTCTGTCCCGAAACCGGTAAAACCTGCGTTGGGGATTCAGCCATCGGGGTCAGACCCCGGTACAAGAAAACCGCAATCCAAACCGCTTTCCCCCCCTATTCCCGTTTCTCCCCGCACCCACCCCCGCGCCCGGATAAGCGGCGCCAATCCGCCCCGGGTTCCCAATCAGCGTCCCTGTCCGCCTCAAGCCGAAGCCCCCCGGGGAAAGGTCTGTCCCGAAACCGGTAAAACCTGAACTGCGGGTCAAGTTTAGGGCAGGGGGAGGGAGCCGGGACCTCCGGGTAATTGACCGTTCCGGGGCCC
>JAIRMO010000134.1 GCA_031258625.1 Spirochaetaceae bacterium
GTAAAGCTGGCCCATGTGGTCGATGTCGAAAAACCCCAGGGAACGGCGGGTCAGCCGGTGTTCTTCCACCGCCCCCAGGGGGTACTGGATGGGCATATCGAACCCCGCAAAGGCCGCGAACCGGGCCCCCGCCCCTTCATGCCAGGCATGTAACAAGGTTGTTTTCACCGTCTCTCCTCAAAACCGCCGGATCCGGCGTCTCATAAACGGAAAGATTTTTGCATAAATATACAAAAATGTCTACCGGCACAATGGGGAATGTGCAATAATGAGGAATGAGTAAAGAGGGAATGAAGCATGAGGAAACAGGATAAACGCATAGAATCGTCTGCCGCTTGTTTACCGCTATCACAGCAGGGGAAAAGGCTCCCGCGGGAAACGCGCAAGGGATTGAAGCGGAAATACCAGGCTTTACCTGCGGTAAAGCCGAGGAATTGGAGCGGAAAGCCCGGTTTCCGGCGCTTTGCGCCGGAAATGCGCCCAAAAGAGGAGGACGCGAATTTCTATGCGTTTATCCTGCATGAGGAAAAGGGGACCGCCCGGTCCTCGGGTATACGATTGAATTCGCGCGGAATCTGACGATATTATTAAGGATATGACCAACCTAAAGTTACTATGCTCCCCCTTTTTGGGGGTGATTTTAGCGGGATTCTGCCTGTCCTGCGCGTCCCGGGCCGTCCTGAACCTATCGGCGCCGGCAGCGCCCGGGGAAAAACCTTCGGCGGCGGCTTCCTTTGACCGTATTGAGGCCGGCGATGTAAACCACGTTACCCTTTTTTTTCTGTTGGACCTGCAAAATCCCCGGAACGCCGCCGCCCGTTTGGCAATACAGGACTGGAAGGCCGCGATCAACGGCGTAACCCCCGGTAAAGGCGCCGCCTTAGCCCTGGGGGGGGAGGTCGTCCGGGTGGACGCCGGGGCCTCCCTTCAAATTCCCCTGGAGCTGACCCTGGATTTGGGGGCCCTGTCCCCGGAACATGAGGATTTTGACGAACACCAGGTAGAATTGGACCTCAACCTGGGCTTTGTTTTTGGCCCCCGGGATACCGCCGGCGTTACGGTTACCGCCCGCGCCGCGTTCCCCAGGATTCGGGAGCCGGAGTTTTTTATTACCGCCATCGCCATTATGAAGGCGGAACTGATCAATACCCGCTTGAAGGTGAAACTCCGGGTGGATAACCCCAACGGCTTCCCGGTGGAACTTTCTTCGTTTTCCTATGAACTTTACGGAGGGGACCGTTTTTGGGCGGACGGGAAAGAAACCGCGGTACTCCTCATCCCCCCCCGGGGTTCCGCAGAAGCGGAACTTTCCCTGGTGATGAATTTTATCAATATGCGGCGGGATATTTTGGATCAGATCATCTCCATGGGGCAGGTCAATTACCGGTTTACCGGAGAGGCCGCGGTACGTACCAACCAGGAATTACTCCCCTGTTTTCCGGTGAACTTTGACCGTTCGGGGAATTCGGCGGTGATCGATTAGGGCCATAGGCCCTTTTAGGCCCCTGGAGCGCCCGCCGGCGGGTTTCCTGCCCCTGGAGCGGGCGGCAGAAAACGGGCCGCGCTCCCCTTCGAGGGCGAAGGGGGGAGCGGCCCATTCTTTACTCGCCCCGAGTCAGGGGCCTGAAACCCCCTATGGGGGCCCGGTCCGTTTATGGTTTTTCTACCGGTTCACCGTATGTAAAACTCTGTAGGAAGGCGGACTTCGCGCTCTGCCAGGTGTCGCCGAGGTCATCGGACCAGTAGACGCTCGACCAAGCCCCAAACAGGAATCTGCCCTTAGCCCCATAGTTCTCTATGTAAATTCCATTATAGTAGCCGGTGCTTGGAGCGGATGATACTTTTTTCCAAGTAACGCCTTTGTCCGTGGACTTGTACATACCATAGTTGTAGTTGGTCTCCTCCGTTCCCATTAAGAACCTATCGTACCCGAAAACCAGCGCGTGTGGGATCCGCCTACCGAAGGCTGCCTGCTTGGTCCATGTCGTACCATCCGGGGACCAGTACGTGTTCCCCCCCTCCTGGACCATGAGGAACCCGCCGTCCCCATAGGCGGTCTTCCTATAATTAGTAATTGGCATATTCACGGTCGATGAAGTCGAGAACGAACTCCCATTCGAGGAATAAATGGTCTTACTGACCGCGGTATGAAGTAAGTAGTTCTGGTCATTAGCGCCATACGACGTATAATAATAATCCGGGTTTTCCGCATAGTTGGGAATTCCCACAAATGTACCGGCGGCTGCACCGGCGTTTTTCCCAAAGACGAGGCCGGCCCAGCGAATATCCTGCAGGCCCGACGGCAGGGGCTTCGCAGTCCAGGTCTTGCCGTCGGAGGACACGAAGGCGTCCTTAAGCATGAGGGGAAGCGCGACGAATTGGCCGTTCCCATAGGCCACATGACGCAGAAGGGAGGGGGTATCCAAAGTCCCCGCCGTCCAGGTCTCCCCGCCGTCATCGGACCAGAGGGTTTTATCGCCAAGAGAAGCAGGAAGCAACCCGTCGCCCGGAGTGCCCAGAACCGCCGCAAACCGGCCGTTCCCATAGGCTATGTCCTCCACCCTCGTATAGGCGTTTACCTGCGGCACCGTCCCCCTTATCCAGGTTTCCCCGCCGTCGCCGGACCAGAAGATCGAACCCACTATGGTGTTAGTCTTCGCGACGATCCTGCCCTTAAATTCCGTATTGATCTTGACCGGGGCGCTTACATCCGAGCCCTGGCATATCAGGACATACACGTCATATACGTCTTCCCCGGGAAGCGTTATCTCTTTATCCAGGTGGTTCCCGGCGGCCACCGCTCCCAAACTCCCGGTATAAGCGGACAGGTATTCGGGGGCGCCGGCACCGGGGGGTGTTATTGTGTAATACACTCCCGCGTACCCCGTATACCCATCGGTAGTAAACCGTATGTTCCTTTGGGGAGAGGCCGGCTGCTTCCAGGAAAGCGCCCCGTCCTTGATCAGCAGCGCCGCGTTCGGGTCTGAGGGTACCTGCGTTTCCGTCCGAGGCCCCACCACGAACTGTACCGCCCCGTTGGCGTTGGCATGGGGGTTGGAACCGGCGTCCGTCCCAAAGTGGGCAAAATCCGTGTTCCCGTCCGGGGCCTGGTCGTTCACCCCGTTCCGTATGATCCAGGTGGGCGCCTGGCCCCCATCCAGATCGAATGCCGTATCCACCCGTTTCCCGCTATAGGCTATTCGCCAATCGTGGGGAGAAATCAGGTCAAAGGGTACATATTCCACGTTGAAGTTCACCGCCCCCCATTTCCCTGTCGTTTGGGTATAGGCCGATATATCCCACTCGATAACATTCGATATGGCCGTAACCGCCGGTGAAGGTAAAGGTAAAACAACAGTCCCATCGGACATTGTAAAGGTCAGTCCCCGGACATTGAGATGCCTGTCGGTATAGCGGTCTCGTTCCAGCTCGTACCAGGGGTTTTCCATTATCGCTTGGGCCACCCGCAGCCGATCTAACCCGTCGGTCCCTTCATTGGTCCGTCGGATAGTCCATTCGACCTTCCAGTCTCCCGGGGAGAGGTCAGCCGGATGCGGGATCCCATCCACGACGACCGGTTCGACGATCCGCCCGGTCCCTGACGGTCCCCAGTCGACAAAGACGGTATTCACCACCAGGGGATACATCTCGATATTTATATCGGTGTGCCCCTCGGTGTTCAGGGGACATTCCGTTAAGCCCACGTTCAGCAGGGTCGGCGCGGAAGCGCCCGTTTCCCAATGGCCCATGAGCAGGAAGAAGGCGTAGGTCCTCCCCAGGGGGAGGGCGTCAATCCTAATCGTCTCGCTTTGGTGGATCTCGGCAAAGCCCATGATTTTCTTGCTGGCGGTATCCAGGACAATAAGCTGGGCGAAGTTGCGGACCCCGGTCCCCGCTTTGAGCTTATCCCGGGGGAGGCCGGCGATACTTCGGGAAGAACCGTCCCCGCCCACGGCGATGGAAACGATAAAGGGCTCGATGTCGTTAAAGGCCGCGGCGGCGATATCGGTACCGGATTCCCTGGCGGGGGAAAGGATGGCGCTATTGGGGTTAAAACAGGCTGAACCCGCGAGGGCTAGAAGGATATCGAATACGAAACAGATCGTTGTTTTTGAGCTTTTCATATAAAACTCCCTATATTTTTAAATATTCCGGCGCGGATCGCCGACAGTCCCGTGATTGATGTAACGATGATTCCTAAAAACTTATGCGGGGGAAGTAAAGAACACTGGTCTATCTGCCGAAACGGATAGGATCCGGTCGTAAAATATTTTTAAATTAATACATCTCCTTAATACGCTTGGTTTTGTTCCAGTAAATCTCAGGAAGCCGGACACGCACAACCGGTCCCCCCAAAACTAAAATTTTGAAACCAACCTCTTTTATAATTATAGATTTTATATTTCAAAAAATCAAGCAAAAAAACAAAAAAACGGGTTCGGATCCGATACTATTTTTTATTCGATGGGGGTTTAACACCCAAGAACCCTCCCCCGCGAAAGCGGGCTCTTGGGTTGGTTGATTCGGGAGTGTTGGGTCAGACCCCAAAGGGGCGGCCCCCCCGAAGGGGGGCTTCGCTCAAAACCGTCGCCCCCGCGTCATCACATTCATCCTACAAACTGTCGGACGACATCCCGGCGCCGCCAAAGTAAATATTATTACTCACTTCCATGTCTCCACACCTCAGTCCAAGGGATAAGAACCCCGATTTCCTGGAACTTAAAAATATCCGCTCCGAGTTTGCCGGGTACTCCTCGGAATCACCCTCAGTCCAGTCGTTTTTATCGTAAATCCAGGTAATTGGGTACGACGCCCCATTGATAACTCCCTGGAATTCAACGTAATACTTAACCCACCCGATACTACTCGTCCAGTTTAGATGGGGGGTGGTTGAGATTCCCTTGTTCGTAACACTCATAATCAGTACACAGCTGCCTTTAGTGTCCGTAAGTCGTCCTTTCGAGGTGTCACACAAAACCGCATAGACCGAAATCTTATTCGGATAGGGGTAAACGGAAAGGGTAAAGTCCTTGGTAAAATCCTTCAATCTTGTCCCATCCCAGACGCCGTTTTTGACGGTCGCCCGCACCGTGACCGTTCCTACGCTGGCCGCGTTCTGTGCCGTTCCCTTCGCTTGGGCCGTTATGGTGCTTTCGGATATATCTATATTTGCCGCCGTATCGGACGAAACAATCCCCCACGTAATCGTCTTGTTGGTAGAGGTGGACGGGGAGACCGTGCCGGTTAAGAGCGTGGGCAGTCCGGTCATAAGTGTGGTGGAGGCGGTCCCGTCTACCAGGATGGGGGCCTCCGTTATATTCGTTACGGAGATAAACCCGCTGATACCCGTAGCGTCACACGTTGCCGAGTAGGTTTTACCGTTAAAATCGGCGGACACGGTGATGTCAGCCGTTTTACCGATGTAGCCGGCCTTGGCTTTAATGGTTCTGGTTTCCTCACTTCCTGTCAGGCTCACACGAGAAGAAGGGTTTTTCCAGGTCGTTTCCGGTTTAGTATCGTCATAGGGATTGTATACCACGGCGGTAACGGCTGTGCCCGAAGCATCCACAAACAGGCTGTTTTTCGGGTCGAGTTTGTTGAGCCACGTATCATCGCTTACACGC
>JAIRMO010000239.1 GCA_031258625.1 Spirochaetaceae bacterium
AATTTTTTTGTTCTGGTTTTCCACCAGAGTTCCCCAATCGGAGGAGGACAAGTTCTTTCTTGCATTAGCAAATTGCATGTTTTTATAGTATCATATCAGGGGAAGAATTGACAGATACGGCAAAAGGGTATTATGTGGGAACATTGGGAGAACATGGGGATGAGAAAGTAATCACACAATATGTGAAGAATCAGGGGAGGAATCCCGAAGAATATGAGCAAATATATGAAAACAAGCAATTAGAGCTATTTTGAGAAATATCTTCAAACAACAATCTTAAAATGCCCCGGAGCTCTGCTCCGGGGATTCTTTATTGTATTTGCCAGAGAAACACCCGGAAGAAACTCTACAAAAGACGATCATTGCCAACCAAGAAACGCATGTGCATGCGTGTTTTTGAGTCCCGGTATCACGACATGGTCCTAGAAAAGGTAAAAAACATAAGGACCAACAACCGGACCGGTGAGCTTTTTCGGGCGCCTTTTTCCTCCAAAAAAAGTGAAAATTACCACAAAAAAAAGGAAACGTTATGGTAAAAAATGACCAAGGCATGTTCCAAAACCAACCGGGTTTTGGAACATGCTCAATTACCATACTGAATTAAGACGACCGTATACTTCAAAACCATTTGGTCATTTCTAGATTGAACGCCCCTTTTTTAACTTTGAATCCCCCCCCGGCCCAAACTACCCCCGGAATTTCACTCCAGATCATCCAGGTTATAGGGGGTTTCCTGGTATACGTAATTGAGCCAGTTGGAAAAAAAGAGATGGGCATGGGCCCGCCAACGAACTACCGGGGATTTTCCGGGATCATCCCCGGGGTAATAGTTCTGGGGAATATTAATGGTGAGGCCCTTACCAACATCCCGGCGGTATTCCCGGTCCAAGGTCAGGGGATCGTATTCCAGATGGCCGGTAACGTAGATCTCCCTGCCGTTCCGGGCGGTTACAATAAACACCCCCGCCTCGCCGCTTTCGGATTGGATGGTCAGGGCCGGTTCCGCAGCTATTGCCTCCCGGGGACATTCGGTGTGCCGGGACTGGGGCGCCAGAAATTCATCGTCAAATCCCCGAAACAGGGCGGTGTACTGCTCATTTACCCGGTGGGGAAAGATGCCGAAGAGCTTCCGGGGGAGGACCTTTTTGGGTATCCCATAACGCCGGTACAACCCGGCCTGGGCTCCCCAGCAGATATGCAGGGTAGACCAGACATTGGTTACGGAATAATCCAGCACCTCCGCCAATTCATCCCAATAATCAACCTCCTCAAAGTCCAGGGTTTCTACCGGCGCTCCGGTAATGATGAAGCCGTCAAAACGCATCCGTTCCCGGACTATCTTTTTAGAATTCACATAGAACCGCTCTAAATGTCCCGGGGGGGCGTTCCGGGATTCGTGGCTTCCCATTCTGAGGAAGCTGATATCCACCTGGAGGGGGGTATTCCCCAGAAGCCTGAGGAGCTGAATTTCCGTATCCACCGTGGTGGGCATGAGGTTAACAATGGCGACCTTAAGGGGGCGTATGTCCTGATGTTCCGCCCTGGCCTCGGTAATGACAAATACATTTTCTTCCCTGAGGGCGTTATAAGCCGGCAGGGTTATGGGTATCTTGATAGGCATATAGGACATTATATAAAAAAATTTCAAAAAAGTATAGCTTTCGGTAACATTTTAAAATGAGGCATTTCGGCTGATCCCGGATGCCTCCGGGCCTCGACATCCTGTCTCCGCCCTCCGGCCCGGGGTTCCGCCCTGCCGGGGCCATCCTTGGCCCCTTTTCCTCCCTTTGGTCGGCGGGCGGAACCCTTCAAGCCCAATTGCCCGGACAAACAAAAACCCCATCTACGATGGGGCCAATCGTTTTAGCGGCAATTGGACTTGAACCAATGACCGAACGGATATGAGCCGTTTGCTCTACCAACTGAGCTATGCCGCCGATATGTAAGGGCAGATTAGCAAAAAAGGTGGAATATGTCAATGGTTATGCGGGGGGACCATGATTTTGAAACAAGCTCTTATTATAATGGTAATTATTGTCGTTATAATAATGGACATAATTTCTTTTGTATGGTATGCTATTATATATATGAATAAAGGGCCTATTATCGGCGCGGTTATAAAGGCTTCCCTTTTTAGTTTACGGGATGGGATGCCGGACATCCATGAAATTAAAACCGAGCTGATCAGAAAATCGATACATTTTCTCATCGCCTTGAGTCCTGTCATGGCCGCGGTGAACCGGCCCGCTACCGTGGGTTTCCTTATAGCAGGCACCCTGAGTTATACCCTGATGGAAGCCCTCAGACTCAGGGGTATTACGGTGCCGGTGGTTTCTTCCCTTACCAATATGGCGTCCCGGCAAAGGGATAGGGACCGTTTTGTCCTGGGGCCGGTAACCCTGGGATTGGGGGCTCTTTTTGCCCTGGTTTTATACCCCTTTCCAACGGCTTCCATCGCCATCTATGCCCTGGCTTTTGGGGATGGTTTTGCCGGTATCATCGGAAAATTATTCGGCCGGCAGCGTCCGGTTTTTCTCTGCGGTAAAAGCCTGGAAGGTTCCCTGGCCTGTTTTACGGCAATATTTGTCGCTTCCTATGGGGTCTGTCAAAATTACCGGACGGCTTTTTGGGCGGCCTTTACCGGTACCCTGATGGAAGTCTTTCCCCTGGGGGACTACGACAATATCGCGCTGCCGATTGGGGTCGGTCTAATCATACAGATATCCTCCGCCGCTATGTGATCGGTACCGGACACGCTATAACCAGAGATATACCCGGTGCAGTTGGGTACAGACAAACCAGGTCCCCACCCCAAGGCTCAATAAACCCGGCAGGGGGGTTACCCAGGTATCCGCGTTGAGCAGGATGTCCCTCCCGAAAAATACCAAAAAAGACCCGATGCCGATAAAAATATACTCCCGGGTTCCCCGGGAATAGGCGGAAATAAAAAAGCTGATCATGGCGATCAGGCTAATCATTACTTCCGCCAATTTGAGCATCCCCTGATAGCCGATTATCGTCGTCAGGCTGCTGTCCCAGGCAAGCCCATCAATGGGAACACTGAGGGTAATCATCAGCGTGGCGATGATGATAATAAACACCACATACCCCTGTTTTTGTACATCCAAGCCCGCAGCGTAGACGCTGGCGGCAAAAAAGGAAAAAACACCGAAATACCGGCCAAATAAAAGCACCCGGGAGGCCATTATAAGGTACACGCCGGGGAGTTCATACACGGTTTTTAAGGGCACCATGATACGGATCCCCTCAAAGGCAAAGGAAAGTACAAAAAAAGCGAAAAAAAGGATCTCCGGAGCGGGAGTTTTTTCAAAAAAATAATAGATAAGAATTAGGGTGATCAGGGCATAGACCACCGATCCGGCCATGGCGATAAAAGGCATATAAGGAACGGGCTCTAAAAAATGCACAATAATCACCTGGAGGATACCGCCGGACCGCTGCACCGCCGTGGCGGTTAATTCGGGATAAACCGGGAGAATGATAAAAGAGACCGCGGAGATCAAGGTCAACGAGATTAGGGCAAGAAGGATCTCCCCTTTAAAAATATAGTTACGCCTTGATAAAGTCATACCGTAACCATAGCCTATTTGTAAAACTCTCTCAAGACTCTTTCATTTCTTCTCGATATATATAAGAGGAGAACCCTATGTTTGAAAGGAAACCTTCCTGTTTAATCATAGCCGCCCTGGTTTTATGTACTTCCTACCTGCGGGCAGGGGACATTGCTTCTTTTGTGGATCTGGGTTTTTCCCCGGACGGCCGGACCTATATGTTCGCCCAATACGGGGTACAATCGGGAACCTTAGCGCCCTGGGCCGATTTGTTTGTGGTGGATGTGGCCCGGAATGACTTTGTTTCCGGCGGTAAAATTTCTTATACCCATAACGTCCCGGTAACAGGGGGGCAGGACGGATCCGGCGCCTTCTACCGGCTGATTGCACAAAACGCCGCCCTGGCGCAACGCTACGGGATCAGTTTCCTCCTCCAGGGGCGTCCCCTCTATATATCCCTGGAAAACAACCTCGATACTCCGATAGGAACCATTGAATTTCGGGATTTTGAACAAAACACTTCCTACCGGGCCGTCTTGAACCCCTATGCCGAAGGAGCCGGGGACGCGATATGGTCTTCGTTTTATATCAGTCTGGAACATACCGCCCGGGACGGATCAAAAAAGACCTCTGTGGTGGGAAACCCCCGGATAAAACGGGCCCTCATCAGTTCCTATAGCATAAAAAAGGTCATACTAAACCCCCAGGATCGTTTTATGGTGTTTGTAATCGAAATGAAAAAACAAAACCACGGCTCCGTTGATATCCGCTATATGGTTGAAACCCTACAGCTTTAGGAACCGGTAAAGGGCCTCCATACCTGGGTAACTCCCCGGCCGTCTTCCCGGAGGTACCGCAGATAAAGCCGGGGGCCAGGCTGCAAACGTTGCCAGAGCCCTTCTTGTTGTACTTCTATGGCCATATCAATCCATTGATCCCGGGCCAGAATTTCCCGCGCCTGGGCAAACAGGTAGGTCCCCCGGGGGAGCTGAAACCAATCCTCCCCGGCCCCCCCTGACGGCGGGGCTGCGGCTTCCCCTTTAAAGATCAGGGGGCTCAGGTAGGGGTCCCCGGGCTCAAAACAGCGGTACTGGGAAGGGTTAAGCCCAAAACAAAAAAGCGCCTCCCCGGACGCGGGGTCATACGCAAAGGGATCCAGTTCCTCCTTAGGTCTATAAAACAAAGGACCCCGCAGATCCATGGTAAGGACGGAAATACTCATGCCGTTATCATACCCGATAACGGTGCTTTAGCCTATAACGGATGACCTGCGGACGGAAACGAAAACCCGCCGCCTTTCCGAGCGTGTGATAACCCGGATAAAATCTGACCCTTAAAGAACCGGTGGCGTGGAACGATGCCTGTTTTGAGCGGCCCCCGGAAGACCTTACACTACAAAGACTTACAAAAGCGGGAAACGGGAGTCGGACCCGCGACATCGACCTTGGCAAGGCAATTTTGGGTCAGCCCCATTCCATAACTTATTCACCCAGCTTGTTATATAATTCTTTGCCATACAAAGAATTAAGCCGTATTTCCATGCGGTACAATCCCATTGCGCCGCCAATAGACCCGCCAAGACACATGATTATATGTGCCGGTTTTTATGCCGTTAAAACGGCAATACCTCTAAAATCTTATCCTGGGCAAGCCGTATCGCATCAATGATAGGAGGGGCTTCAAATGTCATATCGGTCTGCGCTATACCATCGCTGGTCGCATCCCATACGGTTTTATTGCTAATCACATCCATCATCGCATAATGAACGGTAACTCTTGTGGTTGCCCAAACGTAAAAATCGCCATCCCGCTGAATAACATTGACAAGTTCGCCCTGTAGTATCTTATCCACCTCTAGACCAGTTCCTACCTCACGGAGAATATCGGCATTCGGTATCCCGCTGGTAACATAATTTTCCAGAAATTTGGCCCATTGTTCGGCGAGGCCTTTGTCATTCAAAATCTCGACAGCCTCAGAAGCACCGATTATTTGGAGCGCGGGATTTTTCCTATTAATTGCCTGAATTATCTCACGGTTTATCTGTAAAGCCTCACTCGGCGCAAGCCGGGCATTTCGTAAAGGAAAAACAGCTATTTTTTTAACACTCTCGGCTGAGAAGTTAGGATCGATGTAAGAATCTATTGTCGCCCTTGAAGTAGCACAGCTGGAAAAAACCAGAGCAACGAAAGCCAAATGCCGAATCTTCATGTGCGCCGCTCCTCAACAACAATCAGCATCATCCGATATCTAGAATTCAATCATCATGAAGCCCTAACCCTTTCTGAACGAGACTGCCCTACG
>JAIRMO010000006.1 GCA_031258625.1 Spirochaetaceae bacterium
TACGGGGGAGCATACTCCCTGGTTAACGTCTGTTTTTCCTTCATCGAAAACCCCATATAACCCTCCGATCCCTCCATCGGCTGGGTTTATTTGGGTAAGATTTTTTATGAGGCAACGCGGGGTCTGGAAATTTCAGCTCCCCATGGTATAATAAAAACCCATGGACCCTACCTTAGCCGAGGGGCTGCGCTGCCTGGGGAAGGGGGACCCCCTCCTCGGGGCGTTCCTCGATGACCGCCTTGAAGGTCTCTTGAACAAATATATAGAAGAAATTGAGTTATTTAACCCCGCCTACGGTCTCGTGGGGGCCGGGGAGCGGCGGGAACTGGTGGTAAAACACATCCTCGATTCCCTGGCCCCCCTGGGCCTGATCCGGCGCCTGCTGGAAGGGGCCCGGGAGGGGGCGGCCCCTGCCCTTGCCGACGTGGGTTCCGGCGCGGGCCTGCCGGGGATCCCCCTGGCCATAGCCCTGCCGGAACATCCCGTTACCCTCATCGAGCGCAAGGGCCGCCGGGCGGCCTTCCTCAGGAATACCCAGGCGGTTTTGGCCCTCCCCAATATCACCGTCGAGGAAGGCCCCATGGAGCAGGCCCCCCCGGGCCGGTTTCGGGTGGTTGTCTTCCGGGCTTTCCGGCCCCTGGATCGGGGGCTTCTCAAGGGCCTTTTCCGGCTTCTCGATCCCCCGGGGGCCCTGGCCGCCTACAAGGGCCGTCCGGCGGCCGTCGAGGCCGAACTGGGCCCCCTCACGGCGGATGCCGGGTCCTGGGAGGTTCTGCCGGTTACCGTCCCCTTTCTGGAGGAGGAACGGCGCCTGGTGGTGATCCGGCCCTAATATATAGGGGCATAAAATTAAAACAATTTCATTTTTTTTCTGATTCTTTGATAATTTATGGTTTTCCCCCTTGACTCTTTTTTTTTTTTCAGATAGATTGGACTTCCTTATACATATTTTAGAAAAAGGCGCTTTCAATAGGTAATTGACGCTGTGGTTTTCCGCGGCGATGCGAAAGGGAGTTTTTTGTAGATGCCTACGATTAATCAGTTGGTTCGTTTTGGCCGGCAGCAGATATCCGTTAAAACGAAGTCTCCGGCGCTTCAGTCTTGTCCCCAAAAACGGGGGGTGTGTACCCGGGTTATGACCATCACCCCCAAAAAGCCGAATTCGGCCCTGCGAAAGGTTGCCCGGGTGCGGCTTTCCCATGGCACTGAAGTAACCGCCTATATCCCCGGTATCGGCCATAACCTCCAGGAACACTCGGTGGTCCTGGTCCGGGGCGGCCGGGTGAAGGATCTGCCCGGGGTCCGGTACCACATCATCAGGGGCGCCAAGGACACCCTGGGTGTGGAAGATCGCAAGCGGAGCCGGTCCAAATACGGCGCTAAACGGCCGAAGGCGTAGGTGAGGAGCAGTCATGGGACGCAAAAAAAAGACTATAGATCGGGGTATATTGCCGGATCCTAAATACAACAGCGTGGTGGTTTCCAAATTCGTAAACCGGATGATGTGGGAGGGTAAACGGTCGGTGGCCCTCCGGATCGTTCATGGCGCTTTGGACGTGCTGAAAACCAAGGCCGATAAGGAGCCCCTGGAGGTATTTCTCAAGGCCGTAGAAAACGTAAAGCCTCTGATCGAGGTAAAGTCCCGGCGGGTCGGGGGCGCCACCTATCAGGTTCCGGTGGAAATTCGGGAATCCCGGCGGGAAGCCCTGGGGATGCGGTGGATCATCAAGGCCGCCCGGGCCCGATCCGGCCATGGCATGGATGAACGGCTTGCCGCGGAGCTGATGGATGCGTATAATAATACCGGTACGGCGTTTAAAAAAAAGGAAGATACCCATAAAAACGCCGAGGCGAACAAGGCGTTTGCCCATTACCGGTGGTAGGAAATAAACGGCGGGGGGTAATCCCCTGCGTTAGGTTGATTTTTGAAATGAGTTGATCCGGCGTATTGCCGGATGTGATTGTCGTGCCATGCGGGGTATCAAGGAGGTAGAAAAAATTTCTTGATCCTCGATGGCGCGGAGGTCTCGGGGAACCGCGCGGGCGGTTTCTTGGAGCTGTTCGGGGCGGCGGGTAAACGGAAAACGTTTTTGAGCTGTCCGGGCGGTTCGATGATCCAAACCGATCATCAGGGATCCGGAGTAAACGGTTTTTGTTTTCCTCCGGATTTCTTGGCGTTGTCCAGGATGAGAGAGGTGGAACGGGACGGATGGTATTATGTGGATTCTGCGGGGTTTTGCCCCCTGTCTTCATGTTACTGTTCCTTGTTGATTCCCCTGTTTATAACGAAACGACGCTTGTTTCCGATCCCCGGTATGGGGAAATACGGAGGTCTTACATTCGTAGGGATGTTGGACTATATTTGGTGTTATAGAAATTAAATTGGGTGCCCATAGGTAAGGAGGACACGTAATGGCAAAAGATAAGTTCAATCGAACAAAGACACACATGAATGTCGGAACCATCGGTCACGTCGATCATGGAAAAACCACGCTTTCCGCCGCGATAACCATGTATTGTGGTAAAAAATACGGTGACAAGATCATGAAATTTGATGATATTGATAACGCCCCGGAGGAAAAGGCCCGGGGTATCACTATCAATACCCGGCATCTGGAATACCAGTCGGAAAAGCGGCACTATGCCCATATCGACTGTCCCGGTCACGCCGATTACATTAAAAACATGATCACCGGGGCGGCTCAGATGGACGGCGCGGTTCTCGTGGTCTCCGCCCCGGACTCGGTCATGCCCCAGACCCGGGAGCATATCATCCTGGCCCGTCAGGTCGGCGTTCCCAGCATGATCGTTTTCCTCAACAAAATCGATCTGGTGGATGATCCGGAACTTCTTGAATTGGTGGAGGAAGAGATCAAGGACGTGCTTACCGCCAACGGGTTCCCCGGCAACGAGATTCCCATCATCAAAGGTTCCGCATTCAAGGCCATGGAGGACCTCAACAAGGGTGATGATACGGAAGACACCAAGTGTATCCAGGAACTGCTTGACGCCATGGACAGCTACTTCCCCGATCCGGTCCGGGATGCGGACAAGCCCTTCCTGATGCCCATTGAGGACGTGTTCACCATTCCCGGCCGCGGTACCGTGGTAACCGGCAAGGTGGATCGCGGGATCCTCAAGGCCATGGATCCCGTTGAAATTGTCGGTATTAAGCCTACCCAGCAGACCGTCGCCACCAGTCTTGAGATGTTTAACAAAACCCTTGACGACGTTCAGGCCGGTGAAAATGTCGGCGTCCTGCTTCGGGGGATCGATAAAAAACAGGTGGAGCGCGGCCAGGTACTGGCAAAGCCCGGTTCCATTACCCACCACCTCAAGTTCAAAGGTCAGATCTACTGCCTCTCCAAGGAAGAAGGGGGGCGGCACAGTCCCTTCTTTACCGGATACCGGCCCCAGTTCTATTTTAGGACCACCGATATCACCGGTACCGTTAAACTTCCCGAAGGAAAAGAAATGGTTATGCCCGGGGACAATACCGAAATTATCGGAGAACTGATCCATCCCATCGCCATGGAAAAGGGGCTTCGCTTCGCCATCCGCGAAGGCGGAAAAACGGTTGCTTCCGGGCAGGTAACCGAAATTATCGAATAAAGGTTATGATCGAGGCGGCGGCCGGTCTTTTGCGGGCGCAAAGGGCCGGCCGGCTCCCCATCCGGAGGAATAATGACTAATGAACGAATTCGCGTGCGGTTACGCGGTTTCGATGTGGAATTAATTGATCAGAGCGCGAAGTCCATCGTTCAGACGGTGCAGAAAGCGGGGGCCCAAGTTACCGGCCCTATTCCGCTGCCCACTCGAATCAATAAGATGACGGTGCTTCGTTCTCCTCATGTGAATAAAAAGTCCCGTGAGCAGTTTGAGATGCGGACCCATAAGCGCTTGATCGATATAATTAGCCCTTCCGCGGAGGTGATGGATTCTTTAATGAAACTTGAGCTTCCCGCGGGGGTGGATGTGGAAATAAAACAGTAAAGATCCGTTGGATTTTTATTTGGGGGAATTTTTATAAAAAGAAATTTTTCCATAAAAAGAGGCGGTAGAGGTTTTTTTAAACAATCGGGGCGGTTCCAAGGGGTTGCGGGACGGGAACGCGGCGTAGGTTTTAGAGGAAAGCGGGTTGGATCGTTTTTTCTCAGGCCCGTTTCGTTGGACCTGCGGTCCGTCCTCACCGGTTTTTGAAAACCCCCGGATTGTTTTTTATCCAGGCAGACGGTCCCGGCTGGGGGATAGCGTGCCTTTAATGCGGAGTTGCGTAATGTTAGGTCTTTTGGCCAGAAAGGTGGGAATGACCCAGGTCTTTGATGACGAGGGTAATCTGGTTCCGGTAACGGTTATCCGGATTGATCCGAATGTGGTCATTGCCCAAAAAACGAAAGAAAAAGACGGCTACGCCGCGGTGGTTCTTGGGGTGGACGACCTCAAGGAGAGCCGGGTATCTAAACCCTATGGGGGGCAGTTCCCGGAAAACATCCCGCCGAAAAAGCGAATCAAGGAATTCCGGGATTTTGAGAAAGAAGTGGCCCCGGGGGATTCCCTGGGGGTGGAGGTTTTTGAGGGATGCCGGTATGTGGATGTCAGCGGCATGTCCAAAGGCAAGGGGTTTCAGGGCGTGGTGAAACGCTGGGGGTTTGGCGGAGGCCGGCGTACCCACGGTTCTAAGTTTCACCGGGAGCCGGGGTCTACCGGACAGTCCACCTATCCCCACCGGACCTTTAAAAACGTCAAGCTCCCCGGACGGATGGGGCGGGAACGGGTAACCGTCCTGAGCCTCAGGGTGGTTACGGTTGATGCCGAAAATCAGCTTATTTTGGTTCGCGGCGCTGTTCCCGGCATAAACAAAGGCCTGGTTACCGTTCGGGCCGCGGTAAAGAAGTAGGGCCTTTAAGGAAAACGAGGGAAGTAATGAATCGGATAGTGTATTCCATTGACGGCAAAGAGTTGCGAAACATAGAGCTGGATGACGCCGTTTTCGGCCTTCCGGTAAATGAAGACGTGATCTGGTATGCCATAAACAACGAACTCGCCAATAAACGGTTGGGTACGGCCAGTACCAAAGACCGGGGTGAGGTTCACGGATCCAATGCCAAACCCTATAAACAGAAGGGTACCGGCCGGGCCCGGCGGGGGGATAAAAAATCCCCCATTATGGTGGGGGGCGGTACCATATTCGGTCCCAAGCCCCGGGATTTTTCCTATTCCATGCCCCAAAAGGCGAAACGCCTTGCCTTAAAAAGTATCCTGAGCCTCAAGGTTCAAAACGACACCCTCAAGGTAGTTGAGGATTTTTCAATTGAATCGGGTAAAACCAGGGATCTGGCGGGGCTCATCAAGAATTTCGGCGCCGAAGAGCGGACGGTGATCATTCTTAAGGATGACGATCCCCTGGTAAAACGGGCGGGGGCGAACATCCCCTGGCTGCGTTTCCTTTCCTATAACCGCCTGCGGGCCCACGACCTTTTTTACGGCCGCCGGATCATCGTACTGGAAACGGCGGTAAAAAATCTGAATGCCTTTTACGCCGGAGCCGGAAAAGAGCCCGGTCGTGATGCGGATACCGGGGAGGCCGCCGTATGATCGCCTATGAAAAAGTCCTGATTGAACCGGTCCTCTCTGAAAAAGCGAACCTTCTGCGGGAAGAGGGGAAATACGTTTTTAAGGTGGATCCTTCCGCCACAAAAATTCAAATAAAAGAGGCGGTCCGCCGGTTGTTTAACGTACACCCCGTTTCTTGTACGGTCATGGTCGTGGGGGGTAAACCCAAGCGGCAGCGCAACCGGGCCGGTTATACCGCGTCCTGGAAAAAGGCGATCGTTCGTTTGCAGAAAGACGAAAAGATCGGCATCTTCGAGGGAGTTTAGGGGAATTATATGGGAATTAAAACGTATAAACCCATAACCGCGGGGATGCGGCAGTGGGCGAGTTTGGATTACGCCGAAATAACCACCGATAAACCGGAAAAGACCCTTACCACGGGCCGCCCGGAAAAGGCGGGCCGGGATTCCAACGGCCGGATCAGCGTGCGGCACAAGGGGGGCGGCCACAAACGCCGTTACCGGATCATCGATTTCAAACGGGATAAGATCGGGGTTCCCGGAAAGGTGGCTACCATCGAATATGATCCCAACCGGAGCGCCAATATCGCCCTGGTGGTGTATGCCGATGGGGAAAAACGGTATATCCTGGCTCCCAAGGGCCTGGCGGTAGGGGCGAAGATCCAGAGCGGCCCCGGTGTGCCCATCGAGGCGGGAAACGCCCTTCCCCTGGAGAACATACCCCTGGGTTTTATGGTCCATAACATTGAGCTTACCCTGGGCAAGGGGGGGCAGATAACCCGTTCCGCCGGTACGGGCGCCCTCATCGCCGCCAAAGAAGGGGACTATGTGACGGTAAAACTCCCCTCCGGGGAGATGCGGATGATCTTCAAAAAATGTTACGCCACCGTGGGTACCGTGGGGAATGAGGATCACATGAACGTGCAGCTCGGTAAGGCGGGACGTAAGCGCTGGCTGGGGGTGCGCCCCACGGTCCGGGGGATGGCGATGAATCCCGTGGATCATCCCCATGGAGGGGGCGAGGGCAAAAACAAGGGTATTAATCCGGTTACCCCCTGGGGGCAGCCGACTAAGGGATATAAAACCAGGAACAAGCATAAGCCTTCTTCCCGGTTTATCGTCAGCCGGGGTAAAAAGAAGTAGAAAACCGCCGGCTGCGGGCCGGGATTTTCTAAGGAGTTAAAGGGTGTCAAGATCGATCAAAAAAGGGCCCTTCATCGAGAAGAGCCTTTATAAAAAGGTGTTGGAGATGACCAAAGCCGGGGATAGGAGGATGATTAAGACCTATTCCCGCTGTTCCACTATTATTCCCGAAATGGTGGGAAACACTATTTCCGTGTATAACGGTAAAACCTGGATTCCCGTTTATATCACGGAGAATTTGGTTGGTCACAAGCTCGTGGAATTCGCTCCGACCCGGATTTTCCGGGGGCACGCGGGGTCGGATAAAAAAGCTTCTAAATAGCGGGATAGGTATACGTATGGGAAAAAAAGCACACGCAAAAAAGGAAGGCTTCTGGGCGATGACCAAATACCTTATCGCTTCGCCCTTTAAGATCAGGCCGGTGGCGGATCTGGTCCGCCGCAAGCCTTATCCCGAGGCCATGTCTATCCTGGAAAATATGCCCCAGAAGGGGGCCCTGCTCATCAGGAAAACCGTAAAATCCGCCGCCTCCAATGCGCTTAATTTAAACAAGCGGCTTGATGAAGATATGTTGTATGTTAAAAACATCCAAATTGATGAAGGCCCCCGGATGAAGCGAATTTGGTTCCGGGCCCGGGGCCGGGCGGATATGCTGCTTAAACGGATGTGTCACATTACCGTGGTCATTGATGAAGTGCGGGCCGAGGGTTCGCGTACAAAGGCGGGGGAATAACGTGGGACAAAAAGTTAATCCGATCGGACTGAGGATCGGGATCAATAAAACCTGGGGGTCCCGGTGGTATGTGGATCCTAAAGAATATGCCAATACCCTTCATGAGGACCTAAAACTTCGCTCCTATATTCTGAATATGAGCGAAACCAAGGGGGCGGATATCGCCGAACTGGAGATTATCCGGCATCCCCAGCGGATCACCATCGTGATCCACACCGCCCGGCCCGGGGTTATCATCGGGGTCAAGGGCGCCAATATCGAAAAAATCGGGAATGAGTTACAGAAAAAGCTGACCAAGAAGGTCCAAATCAAAATCAAAGAGGTCCGGAACGCGGACGGTAACGCCCAGATCATCGCCCAGAATATTTCCCGGCAGCTTTTGGCCCGGGGTTCTTTCCGGCGGACCATGAAGCAGGCCATTTCCAACGCCATTAAAAAGGGCAATGCCCAGGGGGTCAAGGTGCGGCTTTCGGGGCGTCTGGGGGGTGCGGAAATGTCCCGGACCGAAGAAGCCAAAGAAGGCCGGATCCCCCTCCATACCCTGCGGGCGGATATTGATTACGGTTTTGCCGAGGCCCATACGACCTTCGGCGCCATCGGCATTAAGGTGTGGGTGTATAACGGCATGAAGTACGGCAAGGAACAAAAAGAAGACGCGGGAGTCCTGGTCCGTAAGCGGCGTGAACGCGCCCCCTCGAGGAGTTGATCGATGCTGAGTCCAAAACGTGTAAAACACCGCAAAGTGCAGCGGGGTAATATGCCGGGAAACGCCACCCGGGGGAATACCGTGGTTTTTGGGGATTATGCCCTGGTTGCCATGGACAGGATGTGGATTACCAACCGGCAAATTGAGGCCGCCCGTATCGCCCTAAACCGGCATATCAAGCGGGGCGGCAAGGTATGGATCCGGATTTTCCCGGACAAGCCCTATTCCAAAAAACCCGCGGAAACCCGCATGGGTAAGGGGAAGGGGGCGCCTGAGTATTGGGTTGCCGTGGTTAAGCCGGGAACGGTGATGTTTGAGCTTGGGGGCATTGATAAGGTCATTGCGGAAGAGGCGATGATCCTGGCGGGGGCTAAACTCCCGATCAAAACCAAGTTTGTGGCCCGTTCCGATTTTGAGCTTGGGGTATAAACGTGTTTTTTCGGGTTTTTATGTTGAATAAAGGAATTGATTATGAAAAATTCGTTTAAGAACCTCTCCCTGGCGGAACTTAAGGCCAAGCGGGATGAGCTTAACAAGAAGTATATGGAACTTCGTTTCCAGATCGTGATCGGTCATGTGGACAATCCGCTTCAGAAGCGGGTTATGCGCCGGCAGATAGCCCGTCTTAACGGCATGATCCGGCAGCAAGAACCGGGTTTGCAGGGGTAATGCGGGTTTTTGAAAGGCATTTCCGGAAACTTGTTTAAGGAGAAAATGGTGGAAGATCAGGTCGTCAAAGTTAAAAGCGGCAAAAAAGAATTCGTGGGGATTGTAAAGAGTGATAAAATGAATAAAACCATCGTGGTTGCCGTGGAAACCACCGCCTTACATCCCCTCTATAAGAAATATGTTAAGCGGATTAAAAAAGTAAAGGCTCATGATGAAGCCAACGAGGCAAAGGTGGGGGACCGGGTTAGGGTTATGGAATGTCGTCCTATCAGCAAGGAAAAATGCTGGAAACTTACGGCAATTGTCGAACGCGCCAAATAAGGGGATCGAAGAAAATGATTCAAGTGGAAACATTCCTGAATGTGGCCGACAATTCAGGGGCCAAGATAGTACAGTGCATCAAAGTTCTTGGGGGCTCCAAACGTAAGTATGCGAGTATCGGCGATATTATTGTGGTGGCGGTCAAGGATGCCTTGCCGACTTCGACCATCAAAAAAGGTTCCGTGGAAAAAGCGGTGGTGGTTCGGACCCATAAGGAATACCGGCGCCCCGACGGCACCTACATCCGTTTTGACGATAATGCCTGTGTCATTATCGACGGGAGTATGAACCCCAAGGGAAAACGGATCTTTGGACCCGTGGCCAGGGAATTGCGGGAAAAGGATTTTATGAAAATCGTTTCCCTTGCCCCTGAGGTGTTATAAGGGTTTTGTCTTAGAGAACGTTTTGGCCGGGGCGGACGGATCGCCCGGCGAAGGAGCGGCATGATGGCGGTGGAAACGCAACATAAATACAAATTAAAAAAAGAAGATACCGTGGAAATCATAACCGGTAAAGACAAGGGAAAACGGGGGCGGATTTTAAAGATCCTCCGTGATAAGGACCGGGTCGTTGTGGAGGGGGCGAACATCGTCAAGAAGGCGATGAAACGCCGGAGCCAGCAGGATCGGGGCGGTATTGTGGAAATTGAGGCGGCGATCCACAGTTCCAATGTGATGATCGTCTGTAAAAAATGCGGGCCTACCCGGATAGGGTATAAATTGGACGGAAAAACAAAGACCCGGGTCTGCAGAAAATGCGGAGAAGCGTTGTGAGGAGTGGCGTTGAAATGAAAAACTATGAACCGCGGCTCAAAAAAATATACCGGGAACAGATTGCCCCGGAGTTATTTAAAGAGTTCGGCTATACGTCAACCATGCAGACGCCGAGGCTGGAGAAGATCGTGGTCAGTATGGGGGTAGGGGAGGCTTTGCAGAACAAAAAGCTTCTTGATGCGGCAATTGACGATCTTACCCTGATTACCGGCCAGAAGGCGGTTAAAACTAAGGCCCGGAAGAGTATCGCCAATTTTAAGATCCGTACCGGCCAGGAGATCGGCGCCAAGGTTACCCTGCGGGGGGCGATGATGTACGAATTCCTGGACCGGCTGGTAAATATCGCCCTGCCCCGGGTTAAGGACTTTCGGGGGGTGAATCAAAACGCCTTTGACGGGCATGGGAACTATTCCATGGGGATCACCGAGCAGATTATTTTCCCCGAAATTGATTTTGATAAAATTGAACGGGTTGCCGGACTCAATGTCGCTATCGTAACGACGGCACGGACCGACGCGGAGGCTAAGGCCTTCCTCGCCAAGTTCGGTATGCCCTTTAGAAAATAACGAGGTGGTTTTCGGTTCCCGACGGGTTCCGAAATTCCGATTTTAAGGGCCCGTCAGGTCAACCTGATTGGCCTGGAATAAGGAGTATACATGGCAAGAAAAGCGATGATCATAAAGGCGTTACGGACGCCGAAATATAAGACCAGAAAAGTCAACCGCTGCCGGATTTGCGGCCGGGCCAGGGGTTATCTGCGGAAATTTGAGATGTGCCGCCTTTGCTTCCGTAAACTTGCGAGCGAAGGGCTTATTCCGGGCGTCACTAAATCGAGTTGGTAAGGTAGGAGAAAAGGATGAGCGTATCTGACCCCATTGCGGACATGCTGACCAAAATCCGAAATGCCGGGATGGCGAAGCATGAAAAAGTTGATATCCCTACCTCCAAGCTGAAACTTGAGATCGTAAAAATTTTGAAGATCGAAGGGTATATCAAAAATTTCAAAAAAGTTAATCAGGATGGAATTAACATCATCCGGGTTTTTATGAAGTACGATGAAGAAACCGGTCCGGTCATTCACGGTATTGAAAAAATATCAAAACCGGGACGACGGGTGTATACGGGGTATAAGAAGATGCCGAGGGTGTACAACGGGTACGGTACCCTGATTGTCTCCACCTCCATCGGCGTTACCACCGGAAGAAAGGCGGCCGAAAAAAAAGTCGGCGGCGAGATTATTTGTACCGTCTGGTAAGAGGTTTATATGTCGCGGATAGGAAAAATTCCGGTTAAAGTTCCCCAGGGGGTTAAGGTTACCTTTCAGGATGAGGTGATCACCGTGGAAGGTCCCAAGGGGAAATTAACCCAAAGGTATCATCCGGTTATCAGTTTTACCCCCGAGGGGGAGACCATCCTGGTCTCCCGGGCCAATGAGGAGAAGCAGACCAAAGCCTACCACGGGCTTTACCGGAACTTGCTGAACAACATGGTGGTTGGGGTTTCGTCGGGGTTTTCCCGGGCTTTGATTATCACCGGCGTCGGATACCGGGCGGAGGTACAGGGAAACCTCTTGTCCATGAACCTGGGGTATTCCAACGATGTATACGTGGGTATCCCCGAGGGTATCTCGGTGGTGTCCGAGCCAAACGGCCGGCTGGTGGTAAGCGGGATCGACAAACAGCGGGTGGGGGAATTTGCCTCCCAGATCCGGAAACTCCGGGAGCCGGAGCCCTATAAGGGTAAGGGGATCCGGTATGAAGACGAAAAGATTAGAAGAAAAGTCGGTAAATCCGGCGTTAAATAAATCGGTCAGGTAATTTTGTCTAAGGAATAGGTTATGTTGCAAAAAATGGTTGAAAAAGACAGAAAACGGCTCAAACGGAAAACCCATATCCGCAAGACCATTTCCGGTACCCCGGAGCGGCCCCGGATGAGCGTTACCCGGAGCAACCGGGCGTTGTCTATTCAGATTATTGACGACACCAAGGGATATACCCTGGTTTCCGCCTCGACCCTGGAGAAGGAGTTAAAAACGATCAAACGGAACGTGGAAGGGGCGGGGCGGCTCGGGGAACTATTGGGGAAACGGCTCCTGGAGAAGAATATCACCACGGTGGTTTTCGATAGGAATGGTTATTTATATCACGGCGTGGTAAAAGCCATGGCCGACGGAGCCCGGAAAGCCGGGATCCGCTTCTAGGAGGCGGGATGGAATATTCACGGGACAGGGACAGAGATAGGGATAGAAATTCTCAAGAAAAGGAATTTGTCGAAAAGCTGGTAAAACTCAACCGGACCGCCAAGGTCGTCAAGGGGGGACGCCGGTTTTCCTTTTCCGCCCTGACGGTGGTGGGAGACCGGAAAGGTAACGTGGGGTACGGGTTCGGAAAGGCCAACGATGTTTCCGAAGCGATCCGTAAAAGTATCGAAAAAGCCAAACGGAATATGGTGCGGCTTCCCATTAAAAACGGAACCATTCCCCACGAGATTATCGGGCTTTTTAAGTCCTCCGAGGTTCTGTTGAAGCCCGCCTGTTCCGGTACGGGAATCATCGCCGGCGGCCCCATCCGGGCGATCATGGAAGCCGGCGGGGTTACGGATGTGTTGAGTAAATCCATCGGCGCGAAAAACCAGTACAATGTGGTGAAGGCGACCTTTCAGTGTATCAGCCTGCTGATGGATGGGAAAACGGTGGCTAAAAACCGGGGTAAATCCCTTAAAGAGTTATGGGGGTAAGGAAGATGGCGCAGAAAATCCGAATCCGCCTGGTCCGCAGTACCATCGGGGTCTTACCCAAACACCGCGCCACGGTCCGGTCTTTGGGGTTGCGGAAGATAGGCTCCGTCAAAGAACAGGAGGCGAGCCCCGCTATTTTGGGAATGGTCAAGCTGGTTTCCCACCTGGTTGCGGTGGAGGAGATTAAATAATGGCTGAGTTCGATTTACATGCCCCCGAGGGGGCCAATACACGGAAGCGTATCATCGGCCGGGGACAGGGTTCAGGACGGGGTACCACCGCGGGAAAGGGAAACAAGGGCCAAAAGGCCCGGTCGGGGGGTAAAACCTACGTTGGTTTTGAGGGGGGGCAGATGCCCCTGTACCGGCGTTTGGCCCAGCGGGGCTTTTCCAATTATCCCTTCAAGAAGGTCTATCAGGTGATAAACCTGGGGGAGATAGAGAAACGTTTTGCCGATGGGGAAACCGTAAACGCCGCTTCCCTGATTCGGAAGGGGCTGGTTAAAGACGCCGTACCGGTAAAGATCCTGGGGGACGGGGAATTCACCAAAAAGCTCGTTTTTGGGATTGAGGCCATATCGGCTTCCGCCAAAGAGAAGATAACCAAAGCCGGGGGTTCCATAAAGGGCGGTTCGGCGAACCCGCCGAAAGGACAGGGCGCTGCCGCCGATGGTTAATCCGGTAATAGAGGAAAGGTAACATGGCAAGTAATCCATTGGTCGATAGCTTCAGAGTAAAAGAACTACGGGAACGGATATTGTTTACCGCCCTGATGTTAATAGTTTTTCGTTTAGGGGCGGTACTCCCCATACCGGGGATCAATGTCCGGGAGCTTAACACCTATTTTCTTTCCCAGCAGAATTCCGGAAACGCCATTGTGGATTATCTGGATTTTTTTGCCGGGGGGGCCTTCTCGAATTTCTCGGTCTTTATGTTGGGGATCATGCCCTATATCTCCATGTCGATCATCATGCAGCTTTTGCTTATCGTTTTTCCCAGTTTAAAAAAGATCTCCGAGGAGGAGGGGGGTAAAAAGAAAATCCAGAGTTATCAGCGGATAGGGACCGTAGTGGTTTGCATTATCCAGTCCTTCGCGGTAACCCAATACGCCCAAAGCATTTCCCGGAGCGTGGAAAATCTTTTGAGTATGCGGATAGTCCCCTTTACCCTGATCGCCATATTGACCGTTACCACCGGGACCATGTTCCTCATGTGGATAGGGGAGCAGATCACCAAACGGGGGATTGGCAACGGGATTTCCCTTCTGATCTTTGCCGGGATTGTGGCGCGCCTTCCCCAGGCCCTGTGGGAACTCGTGGGCCGGGTGCGGAACGATCAGCTCAACCCGGTTTTTGTGATCGTGGTTTTTGTGATGTTTGTGGCGGTGGTTGCCCTGGTGGTGTTTGAACAGCAGGGGCAGCGGAAGATCCCCGTCCATTACGCGAAACGGGTGGTGGGCCGCCGGATGTACAGCGGGCAGAATACCTATATTCCCTTTAAAATCAACCCCTCCGGGGTCATTCCGGTGATCTTTGCCTCGTCGATCCTCACCTTTCCCCTGCAGATAGCCTCTACCATCGGGGGGAACGTGGCGTGGCTGGCGGCGATTTCCCGGGCCCTGAACCCCCAGGGACTCCTGTATACGGTGTTGTATGTCCTGCTCATTATCTTTTTTGCCTATTTTTATACCCAGGTGAGCCTGAACCCCATAGAAATTGCCAAAAACATCCGGGAAAACGGCGGTTCCATCCCGGGGATCAGGACCGAACGGATTGAGGAGTACCTTACCAGGATATTAAACCGGATCGTATTACCCGGGTCCCTCTATTTGGCGGTGATCGCGGTGCTTCCCACGATTATTCAGCGTTTGTTTAACTTTCCCTCGTCAATCTCATACCTCATGGGGGGGACTTCCCTCTTGATCCTGGTGGGGGTAGACCTGGATACCATGAGCCAGGTGGAGGCCCTTTTGAAGATGCACTACCACGAGGGCTTGACCAAGCGGGGGCGTCTGCGGGGCCGGAACCTGTAGTGTTGGGTGGCCGTTTGCCCCCCTTGGCGAATTGGTTGAAATTCGCTTTAATAGGAAGTCAAGTTCCGGACAAGATCCCGGGGGATAAAAATTGTGGGGCCGGTTGTAATCCGGTTGGGTTTGTAACCGGCTTGAGGAACGAAAGCGGCCTTAATTCCGCTTTCCCGCTTGAATTTAAGGGGGCCGTTTCAAGATATGATATTTTGAAAGGGTTTTAATTGAACAAAAACGGGTAATTTTTGCCTGTTTGAGTGATAATATAAGGGAGAAGGATGGGATGAAGGTCCGGACAAGTGTTAAACCGATTTGTGATAAATGCAAGGTGATTAAACGGAACGGGATTATCCGTATTGTTTGTCAGAATCCTAAACACAAACAGAAACAAGGTTAGGAGTTGCCATGGCACGTCTAGCGGGGGTTGATCTCCCTAACAAACACGTAAATATCGCCTTGACGTATATTTTTGGGATTGGACGGTCCTGTGCCAATGAGATTTGCACAAAAACCAAGATCGATCCCCAACGGCTTATCAACGATCTATCCCCGGAGGAATTAAACGAACTCCGGCAGCTCCTTGAAAGCGATTATAAGGTGGAGGGGCGTCTCCGTACCGAGATAGCCCTGAATATCAAACGGCTTATGGATATCGGTTGTTACCGGGGGTTGCGGCACCGTAAAGGGCTGCCCCTCCGGGGACAAAGGACCCGAACCAACGCGCGGACCCGGAAGGGGAAGAAAAAGACTGTTGCCGGTAAGAAGAAATAGCCTTTCAACCCCCCGGGGGTTGGAAAAAATCGGAGGATAGGGTGGCTGCTAATACAAAGAAGCGGAAAGAAAAAAAATCCGTCTATGAGGGGAACGTATATATCCAAGCTACGTTCAATAATACCATTGTAACCATCACGGATCTGATGGGAAACGCTATTTCATGGGCAAGTTCCGGGGGTTTACAGTTTAAGGGCGCTAAAAAGTCCACCCCCTTCGCTGCCCAAACCGTTACCGAAACCGCGGCTCAGAAGGCCCTGCAGGTGGGGTTGCGGGAAGTACATGTGTATGTCAAAGGACCGGGTATAGGCCGGGAATCGGCGATCCGTCAACTGGGCGCCTTGGGAATCAAGGTAAAATCGATCAACGACGTTACCCCTATTCCCCATAACGGCTGCCGGCCGCGGAAAACCAGACGGATCTAAGAGGGGGGTAAGAATATATGGCAAGATATACCGGACCGGTTTGCCGATTGTGCCGGGCGGAACAGAAAAAATTGATGCTGAAAGGGGATCGGTGCAAAAGTGATAAGTGCCCCATTAACAAAAAGCGGCCCGCGCCCGGGAAAGATCCCAAAGCGAGGCCGGGGAAACGGTCCGATTATGGACTTCAGCTTCGGGAAAAGCAGAAACTGAAACGTATCTACGGAATGCAGGAAAAGCAGTTCGGTCTTTTTTTTGACCGGGCCCTGCGGATGTCCGGCATTACCGGTGAGAATTTGTTTGTATTATTGGAACGCAGGCTCGATAATGTAGTATATAGGCTTCGTTTTGCGGCGAGCCGAAGTCAGGCCCGGCAAATTGTACTCCATGGCCATATAAGGGTGAATGGTAGGGGCGTTAATGTACCGTCCTATTTGGTACGGCCCGATGACGTTATTGAAGTTAAAGAGCCCAGCAAGAATTTGGTGGTTGTGAAGGAGGCTCTGAAGGAATTCGGCAAGTCCGGGATTATGCCCTGGCTGCAGCTCGATCCTGACGGGATGAAAGGGAAATTTCTTGCCGCTCCGCGGCGTAGCGATATAACTGACCTTGCAGACATCAAAGAACAGATGATTGTCGAACTATATTCGAAATAAGGAGTCTCCATGGCCCGTAAGAACCTCCTTAAAGGATTCAAACGCCCCAAGGGTATTTCTTTTGAGCATGGTGAACTTAAACTCAATTATGGTAAGTTCATCGCCGCTCCCTTTGAACCAGGATTTGGTACAACCGTGGGAAATACTTTGCGAAGGGTTCTCCTTTCCTCGATTCAGGGGTACGCCATTACGGCGGTTAAGATAACCTCCTATGACGCCGATGGGGTTGCCCATATGGTTTCCAGTGAATTTGAGACGATTCCGAATATCGTTGAGGATACCCTGGAGGTACTCAACAACCTTAAACAGATTCGGCTCAGGCTTCCCGAGGATATGGAACAGGATGTGCTTTTGTATGAGTGGACCGGCAAAAACGACATAAAAAGCGATGATTTTGAACGGACCGGACAGGTTGAGATCCTCAGCACCGGACAGCATATTATGACCCTGATGGATAATGCCCGGCTTGAATTTGAGATCCAGATCGATCTGGGCCGGGGTTATGTTCCTTCGGAAATGAACGAGCGTTATGTGGACATAATAGGCACCATACCGATGGACGCGATTTTCTCACCGGTAAAAAAGGTCAAATTTGCCGTGGAGCCTACCAGGATAGGGCAGCGTAATGATTATGACAAACTGATCCTGGAGATTTGGACCGACGGTACCGTTAAACCCGACGACGCCCTGGCGGAGGCGGCGAAGATAGCTAAGGATCATTTTTCGATTTTTATCAATTTTGATGAAAACAACCTGGGTTCCGAAGAGGATATGGATGAAGATGATGAACGGATCCGTCAGATCCTCAACACCCCGGTGGAAGAGTTGGAGTTGTCGGTCCGGTCTTCTAATTGTCTTAAAAACGCGAACATTAAGACCATCGGGGAATTGACCCGGAAGACCGAGGATGATATCGCCAAAACCCGGAATTTCGGGAAAAAATCCCTCCAGGAAATAAAAGAAAAGCTCAAGGAGTGGAATTTAAGCCTGGGGATAACCGACGTTAATGTGTTGAAAAACGCGGTAAAAATTACCTCGCAAGAAAAGGATGAAGAAGATGAAGCATAAACGCGGATTTAACCCCCTTGAACGATCATCGGCTCATCGCAAGGCCCTGCACCGGAGTATGGTTACCTCCTTGTTCCGTCATGAACGGATCCGGACCACCAAGGCAAAGGCCCTGGCGATCCGCCGGACCGCGGAAAAACTGATAACCCGGGCCAAACTCGATTCGGTTCACAACCGGCGTATTGTTTCCGCCCGGCTTTTTGACGAAGGGATGGTGGCCAAGCTGTTTACCAATATCGCCGTCAGGATGAAGGATCGGCCCGGGGGGTATACCCGGATAATCAAGTTGGGGGAACGGGCCGGGGACGCCGCGGAGGTGGTCGTCCTGGAATTGGTGGATTACAAACTGGATACCGAGGGCGCTTCCGATAAAAAGACGAAAAAAGCCGGCAAGGCTAAGGCGGCCAAGGAAGATAAAAAGAAAAGTAAAAACAAAGCCGCGGAAAAAGCGGAAGCGGTCTAAACCAAAGAAGCGGGGAAGGGAAAATGGCTAAAGCGCATAGAGGTAAAGGAATTCGGGAGCTTTTTGCCCGTGGACGGGGTGAATGTCCGGTTTGTAAACGCAACAATGTAAAAATTCTTTATGAACAGGATGCGGGGGAGCAAAAAGTCAAAATCTGTAAAACCTGCAGGGCCGCGATCAAACACGGTAAAAAAAGCGTTTAGTTGCTGTTTTCCCCGAACCAGGGGTTATGATCGAGGGTCCCTCCGCCGAAGATCCTCCGGGCCAGGGCCGTAAAATAGGCGAGGCTTAATTCGTATTGGGGCCGTTTGCGGCCGTGGGAATTGGCCAGCGCTTCGGTATAACGGTAGAGGGGATAGATCCGGAAGCCCCTATAGGCCGCGTCAAAATGGGTGATCGTGGGAATGACGGCGGCCCGTTCGACGGATGTTTCGGCATTTACCTTTTTTATTTTGATATAGGCCAGCCCCCCCAGTAAGGTATTGGGCATATCCTGGGCAGCCAAAAAATTGCCCAAAGAATAAAAGCAGAGGGTGTTTTTGCCCTGTCGCCGGGGAAGGTATTGATATGCCTGGATCACATGGGGATGGTGGCCGAGGATAAGATCCACCCCATGGTCCGCGAGGAACCGGGCCATGGTTTCCTGGGTACGGTTGTACTGATGGTCGTACTCATTCCCCCAGTGTATGGAAACCACCAGAAAATCACAGAGCGGCCGCAGGGCGTCGATTTCCCCGGTCATGACCCCGGTTTCCGTCAGGGAGACGAGGTAGGGTTTGTCCCGGGGCAGGGGGACGTTGGTCCCGTAGGTATAGGCCAGAAAACCCACGGTGATGTTGTTTTTTTTAATGATGACCCGGCGGGTGTCCCGCTGTTCCCGGGAACGGTGGATCCCCAGGTACTGGACGGCGGGGATGGAATCCCAAAGATCCAGGGTGGCAAGAAGGCCGGCTTCACCCTGGTCCAGGGCGTGGTTATTGGCATGGCTTACCACGTCAAAGCCCGTTTCCGCCAGGGTCTTTCCCATGACCTGGGGGGTATTGAAGGTAATTCCCCGGGAATAGCCGAACCGTTCCCCCGCCAGGGGGGTCTCCTGGTTGATAAAGGCGATATCCGCCGGTTCGATGAGGGCTTTTATATCCGCATAGATGGAATCGAAGGTATAGGCCCCCTCCCGGAAGGCCGCCCGGATGATCGACTCGTGGATCAGGTTGTCCCCGGCGGCGACGATGGTGAGGGAATCCGGTTCCGGGGGCGGTGCCGGAGGGGCCTTGCCCGAAGGGAACTGATTTTCCACGCCGCGGCCGGCGGGCATTCCTTCCCCAAAACACAAAAACAGGTACAGGACTAATCCCGAAAAAGCAAGAAACCGCCCCTTCATAAGGCCCCCTAAGATAAGGTCCGGATACTGAAAACCGCGGGGATCCCCCGGATGTTTTTGAGGACCCGCTTGAGATCCTCGCTTTGTTCCAACTGCATGGTAAAAAAACCGGTCAGGCGGTTGACCGAAGTTTCTTCAAGCCGGCCTTCGATGAGGTGCCCTTGGTGTTTTCTCACCGCCCCCTCAATCTCGGAAAAAAGATCCGTGGACAACCGGGCTTCGACCTTGAACCGCTTTACCAGGACGGAATCGGCGTTTTCCCATTCGGTTTCAATTTTCCGCTCCAAAAAATCGGGAATATTGGCCAGGTTGCTGCAGTTTTTTCGGTGGATGATGATCCCCCGGCCCCGAGAAACGTAACCGATGATGGGATCCCCGGTTACCGGGTGGCAGCATTTGGCAAAATGGATCATCATGTTTTTTTCATCTTCCACCCGGACATGGAGCAGGGCGGTGTCGGTTTTCAGGATCTGGGGCCGGAGCGGCCGCGATTCCGGCGGTTCCGTTTCTTTCTCCGGCAGGGGCGGGGCTTCCGGGAGGGACGGCTTTTTTTTGGCCACAATGTTTTTTTCGATGATGATAGAATCGTCATTTTGCTGGAGCCAGGACCGGATTTTACTGCGGGCCTTGGCGGTCCGAACCGTCCTCAGCCAGTTTACATGGGGCCGGGCGTTGGTGGTGGTGAGGATCTCCACCACCTGGGTGTTTTGGAGTTCGCTGCTTAAGGGGATGATCGCCCCGTCCGCCTTGGCCCCGGCGCAGTGTTCCCCGATAGCGGTGTGAATATGGTAGGCAAAATCAATGGGGGTCGCCCCGGCGGGGAGTTCGATCACCTTGCCCTGGGGGGTAAAAACGTAAATCGAATCCTTGAGGAGTTCCCGCTTGATGTCGTCCAGAAAAGATTCCGAAACCCGGTTAACGCCGCTTTCCGATTCGATCTGTTTCCAATCCCTGAGGCGGTTTACGAGGGATATGTCGGCGGAACGCCCGATTCCTTTGACCCCTCCCTTCTTGTAGAGCCAGTGGCTGGCGATGCCGTGTTCGGCGATCCGGTGCATGTTCCGGGTACGGAGTTGTATTTCCAGAAGGTTGCCCCCGACGGCCATCACCGTGGTATGGAGGCTTTGGTACCCGTTGGATTTGGGCATGGCGATATAGTCTTTGAACCGGCCGTCCAGGGGTTTCCAGAGGCGGTGGACCAGTCCCAGGAGGGTGTAGCAGTTTTCGATACTGTCGCAGAGGATCCGGATGCCGAATAAATCGTAGAGATCCCCCATCGCCTTGTTCCGCTTCCGCATCTTCTGATAAATAGAATAAAAATGTTTCGCCCTGCTTTCCACCGATATGGGGATACCCGCCGCCTCCGCTTCCCGGCGGATGTCCTCCTTGGCCATATCGAGAAAATTCTGCCGTTCCCCCCGTTTTAAGGCAACGATTTCTTTTATTTGCAGGTATACCTCCCGGTTGAGGTATTTGAGGGCCAGATCTTCAAGCTCGTCTTTGATCCAGGAAATGCCCAACCGGTCCGCCAGGGGGGCGTAGATGTCCAGACATTCCTGGGCTTTGGTTTTGTACTGCCCGCGGTCAAGCTCGTCCAGGGTCCGCATGGTGTGGAGCTTGTCCGCCAGTTTGATAAAAATGACCCGGATATCGGTAACCATGGCGAAAAACATTTTCCGTATATTTTCCGCTTCCTGGAGGGTTTTGCTTTTGGCGGATATATCGGCGATCCGGGTTACCCCCTCCACCATGAGGCCCACATCCCGGCCAAACCGGTCTTCGATGGCGCCGGCGGACAGGGCGGTTTTTTCCAGGGAATCGTGGAGCAGGGCCGCTACGATCGTGTCGGCATCGAGGTTGAGGTCCGTTAAAATAGCGGCTACCCCCAGGGGATGGGCCAAAGGAAGCTTTCCGGCCTTGCCGGAGGGGTCTTGGTCCATAAAGAGTTTTTCCCTCCAGGAAAGGGCCTGTAATATCCGTTCCTGTTCCCCTGTTTCGTAGCGCTGAATTTTTTCTTTAAAGTCTGACCTATACGACATTTTTTACTATAAGGCGCCTACCCCCTCCCTTGGGGTAATTATTTCCGTAACGGCGGTTTTTTGTCTAGGGTTACTTTTGAAATACCGCTATTGGAAATATCTTTTCAAAATGATGAAAAATACTTGCATTTTCTATAAATATGTTGTATAATCATAATTAATATGAAAGATTATCGAAAGAAAGAGGTTTTTTTTTAAAAACATGCTCGTTACGCTAAATGAACGGCAGCGTACTATTCTCGATAAACTTTCAGAGGACGGTTCCGTATCGGTAACCGCCCTGGCTCAGGTTTTGGGCTTGTCGGAAGTGACGATCCGGGGGGACCTCAAGGATCTGGAAGACAAGGGGTGGATCACCCGTAAATGGGGGGGGGCCGCGCCGGTGATGCACCGGGACATTCTGGAGCGGCAGCGGGAGCACCAGGAGCAAAAAAACCTTATTGCCCGGGCCGCGGCGGACCTGGTTCAGGACGGGGACGTGATCATGATCGAGGCGGGGACCACCACCGCCCTGGTGGCCCGGTATTTGCTGGGAAAACGGGATGTTCATATTGTTACCAATTCAACCCTGGTTTTCTCCTATGCCCGGATGAATCCCCTGCTCCAGATCACCATGACCGGCGGTGAATTCCGGCGGCCCACCGAGTCCATGGTGGGGCCCATTGCCCTGGGTACCATCGCCCGGCTCAACGTCAAGCTGGCCTTTGTGGGGACCGACGGCTTCACCCTGGAACGGGGTATCACGACCCACCTCATGGAGGGGGCGGAAATCGTCAAGGCTATGAAGAACCATGCCCAAACCACGGTGCTGGTGGCGGATTCCAGCAAATACGGAAAAATCGGTTTTACCGCGGTGCTGCCCCTTACGGCTATGGACCTCATTCTCACCGACGACAAATTGGCGGCGGATGTGGCGGAAAACCTGAGCGCCGGGGGAATTACTATTAAGCGGATTATGACTAAAGCAAAGGATGAGTCTCTCTCAAAACCCGGTTAGTTTTGGGAAAGCCTCAATGGACTTGTTCAACAACCCGGTTGGTTGTTTCGCAAGTCTTCCAAAAAACGCAGATTTCTGACGAAACCCACGTTTTTTGTCGTTTTTTAAGCGGTTGTTGTTCGGAAACTGAAGTTTCCAAACAGCTCTAATATAAAAGGAGTTATCATGGCCCATGTTTTGATCATGCCCCGTCAGGGTAATACGGTGGAATCCTGTATTATCGTTGATTGGAAGGTAAAAGAAGGAGATTCGGTGGCGGCGGATACCGCCGTTTGCGATGTGGAAACCGATAAGGCCACCTTCGAGGTTCCCGCCGGGGAAAACGGGACGATTTTGAAGCTGCTCAAGGAACAGGGGGATGATGTCCCGGTTCTGGAGCCTATCGCGGTGATAGGTCAGGCCGGGGAAGACTGGGCGGCCGCTTTGGGCGCCGGCGGAAAACCCGAGGGTTCCGCCTCGGCCGGTGAAGTTTCGACCCCGGCGGTTTCCGGGCCGGTTCCGGGGGAAGCCCCGGCCAGGGTTTCCCCGGCAGGCTGGATTCCCCTGTCCCCCCGGGCGCGGAATTTGGCGGATAAGGCGGGCCGGCCCGTGGTGGTGAAGGACGGGAAAGTACGGCTTGATTCGGGGCCGGAACTGGGGGGTTCCGGGCCCGGCGGACGGATCATCGAGCGGGACGTGGCGGCGGTCCTGGAGGGGCTATCCCCCCTGACCGCCGCGGCCCGGGCCGCCCTGGGGGCCGGGGGCCTTACGGCGCCCGCCGCGGGTTCCGGCCCGGCCGGCAGGGTTATTGCCGCGGATCTCCTCCCCGAAGGAACTGTCCCGGCCCCCGCAGGGGAAGCCCGGAGCGCAGCCTTCCCGGCCGCCGCCCGGGCTCTGCCGGAATTGGGGGAAGGATCGATTACCGAAACCCCGATCAAGGGGATCCGAAAACTTATCGCCGACCGGATGTACCGGTCCCTGGCGGAAAGCGCCCAGTTCACCCTCAATTCCGCCGCCCCGGTCAAACGGCTCCAGGACCTCCGGGCCCGGATGAAAACCACCGGGGAAGCCCTGGGTCTTTCCAAGGTAACCGTCAACGACCTCATCCTGTTTGCGGTTTCCCGGGTTTTACCCCGGTTCCCCTTTATGAACGCCCACAAGATTGGGGATACCCTCAAAACCTTTGAGCGGGTCCACCTGGGGGTGGCGGTGGATACCCCCAGGGGCCTCATGGTTCCGGTAATCAGGAACGCCAACCTCCTCTCCCTGGCCCGGATCTCCGTCGAGGCAAAACGCTTGGCCGGGGCCTGTCAGGAAGGGGGCGCAAAACCGGAGGAACTTTCCGGTTCCACCTTTACGGTAACCAATGTGGGAAGTCTTGGAATCCTGAGTTTTACCCCGGTATTAAACGCCCCGGAAGTGGCGATCCTGGGAGTTTCGGGTATCGAGCTTAAACCCGCGGCCGGGAAAGACGGGGAGATCGGCTTTGAGCCCCGTATCGGCTTCAGCCTCACCATCAACCATCAGGTGGTGGACGGCGCTCCGGCGGCCCGGTTCCTCAAGGCCCTGGGCGAAGCCGTAGCGGAGATTGACCTGTGGCTTACCCAATGACCCCCATAGCGGGTTTTAGGCCCCCGACGCGGGGCGGGGGGAGAACGGAC